>JASHVH010000123.1 GCA_030039575.1 Acidimicrobiales bacterium
GAGTCGCCTCTGAGCGGTTGAGCGTATAGAAATGTAGCCCTGGGGCGCCCTTGTCGAGCAGAGCCGCACATAGCTCCGTTGCCGCATCGACGCCGGCCTTGCTCACGTCCGCCGGACCGCCGCGCCTTTCCGCCTCGTCCAGGCGCTCAACCAGCCAGGCCGGTACCGCGCAACCCATTTGCGCCATCCGGGGGACAGAAGAGAGGCTCGTGACGGGCATGATGCCCGGCAAGACCGGTTTGCTGAGACCCAGGGCCTCCACGTCGTCTACGAGCGAAAAATAGTCGGCTGCGTCGAAGAAGAACTGGGTCACCGCGAAATCCGCCACCCGCAATTTCTCCACCAGGAAACGCCTGTCGCTGGCCATGCTGGTTGAGCGAGGGTGGCCCCCTGGGTGGGCGGCCACCCCGATGCAGAAACCGCCGATGGACCGGGCCAACTCCACCAGTTCGAGGGCATAAGTGAGCTCGCCCGGTTCTGCGCCGGGGTCGGTGGGAGGGTCGCCGGCCAGCGCCATGAGGTTCTCGACCCCGGACTTGCGGAAATTGACCAGGATGTCCGCCAGCTCCAGCCGGGTGTGGCCGGCCGTGGTCAGGTGGGCCATGGGGTTCAGCGTGGTCAGGCGCAGCATCGACACGACGAGGTCGGTCGTCCGCTGGCGTGACGACGGCCCCCCCCGGTACGTCACCGACACGAAGGAAGGCCGTAACGGCTGCAACTCGAGCAGGGTCTGGACCAGCCGAGCCTGCTCTGCGTCGTTCTTCGGCGGGAAGAACTCGAAAGAGTTCGTCCGCCCGGCGGCCAAGAGGTCGGAGACCTTCGTCATAGGTTAGGCGTCATAACTTACGGTAGAGGAGGGCTCCCGGGGCCGAGGGATACCTCTGCCGCCGCCACCGTGTTCCGGAGCAGCATGGCCACAGTGGTGACACCTACACCGCCCAGGCGGGGGGTTACCCACCCGGCGACCTCCGCGCAGCGTTCGTCCACGTCAGACAGCACCTTCTTGCCTTCCCACGTCAGGCCACCCCCGACCACGCAGGAGCCGGCAGCGACCACGTCAGGGGTGATCATGTTGGGCACGCCGGCGGCACCGACGACGATGTCGGCCCTCCTCGTGTACTCCGCCCAGTCCTTCACCCCGGTGTGCACCACCGTCACGGCGGCATTGGCGCCCGGCTCCTTCAACGAGAGCAGGAGCGCGAGGGGCCGGCCGAGCGTCGGCCCCCGGCCTACGATTACGACAGACCGGCCCTCCACGGGCACACCGTAATACTGGAGCAAGGCCTGGACGCCGAGCGGGGTGTTTGGCCGCGGGTGGCCCGGTTCACCCAGGGCGAGGTAGCCCAGGTTTACCGGGTGCAGGCCGTCCACGTCCTTGGCCGGGTCCATGCGGGCGAGCGCCTCAGCGTAGTCGAAGCCGGGTGGGACGGGGTTTTGGATCAGGAAACCGTCGACGGCGCGGTCGTCGTTCAGCTGTTCGACAGCTTGCAGAAGGTCCTCCTGCTTGGCCGTGGCCGGGATGCGCACGTCAACCGAACCAATGCCGAACCGTTCGCTGACCTCGTGCTTGCGGGCGACATAGTGGACGCTGGGAGGGTCGTCGCCCACCAGTATGGTGCCGAGGCCGACGGTTTTGCCCGCCTTGACCAGCCTCTCGACCGCCACTCCCACCGATGCCAGTACGGCGTCGGCCACGGGTGCCCCGGACATGATGATTGCGGACATCCTGCTCCTTAATGCCTGAACTGCCGCTCGCCCGTGAAGACCATAGCAATCCCCTGCTCGTCTGCGGCTGCGATCACCTCCGCGTCCCGGACCGAGCCGCCCGGCTGCGCCACGCCGAGGACCCCTGAGGCCGCGACCACGTCGAAGCCGTCCCTAAAGGGAAAGTAGGCGTCACTTGCGGCCGCCCCACCCTTCGCCCTTCCGGCGGCGCGCGCCACGGCAAGCTCTCCTGGTGACACCCGGTTTTGCTGGCCCCCACCGATCCCGACCGCCATCCCGTTGGCGGTGAGCACGATGGCGTTGGACTTGACCGCTGCGCACACCCGCCAGGCCAACTGGAGGTCGGTCCAGTTTTCCTCGTTCGGCTTGGTCGCGGTGACCACTCTCCACTTATCCGGGCCATTCCCGAGACGGTAGGGGTCCTGCACGAGCCAACCTCCGGTCACCTCACGGACGTGCCAGCGGTCCGAGCCCGGAGCGGGGGCGGACAGCACCCGCATGTTCTTGCGTTTGGCGGCAAAAAGGGCCAGAGCTGCATCACTATATTGCGGCGCAATTACCACGTCTGCCTTTGCATTGGCCACCATAGCGGCGGCCAGCTCCTCGTCGACCGGCCCAGAAAGGGCCACTATGCCTCCGAAAGCCGACATCGGGTCGCATTCGAAAGCTTTTTCGTAGGCTTCCGGCAAATTGCCGGCGACCGCCGCGCCACAAGGGTTGGCATGTTTGACCACGACCGCCGCCGCCGGGCCGAGGTCGGAAATATCGTGCACCAACGCCCATGCCGCGTCTGCGTCATAAAGGTTGAGGTAGGACAGTTCCATCCCGCCGTGCTGCTCCACTTGGTCCCACCAGCTGCTCTGGCCAATGCTGCGGTAACGGGCGCCGCGCTGGTGAGGGTTCTCCCCATAACGGAGCGGTTGAGCGAGCTCGAGCGAGAGATGAAGGGTAGCGGGGAGAGGAGGCTGGGTCCCGGCGGGTGCGTTTCGTGCCGTCTCGTCGTCGAACCAGCCGACGATGGCCGCGTCATAGGCGGCCGTATGGGCAAAGGCTTTTCTGGCCAGACCGAGCCGGGTGGCGTCCTCGAGGGCGCCTGTTTCGCGCATGGCTTCGAGCACCGCCTCGTAGTCGCCCGGGTCGACAACGACCGCTACGTGAGCCCAGTTTTTGGCCGCCGCCCGCAGGAGGGTCACCCCTCCTATATCGATCATCTCGACAGACGGGTCGGACCGGAACGGGTAAAGGTTGCACACCACCAGCCCGACCGGGTCGATCCCTTGCTCTTGGAGGTCGGACACATGCGCCGGGTTGCCCAGGTCGGCCAGGATCCCGGCGTGCAACCGGGGATGGAGCGTTTTGACTCGTCCACCCAGCATTTCGGGCGACCCGGTCACCGCCTCGACCGTCGTGTGGGGAAGGCCCGCCGCGCTGAGGGCGGCGGCGGTTTTGCCGCTCGCCACGAGTTCGTAGCCGAGACCGGCTAAACCCTTGGCGAATTCTTCCAGCCCGGTTTTATCGTAAACGGATAATACAGCTCTCACGGGGCGCCTCCTCCGGCCGGCTCGTTCGTCTGTCAGTTTGGCCATAAAACGTCTTATCGTGTCGGGGTAGAGGCGGCGCTCGACCGTTTTGACCCGTTGGTGGAGGACTTCTTCGGTGTCGCCCGGCAACACCGGCACCTCTTCCTGGGCCAGGATAGGGCCGTCGTCGACAGCTTCCGTAGCCAAATGGACGGTTGCCCCGGTCACGGGTACGCCGGCGGCCAACGCGTCGCGTACCGCGTGCCAGCCTTTGAACGCCTGAAGTAACGCCGGGTGCGTGTTAAGGACCCTCCCGGGGAAGGCGGAGAACATCTCCGGGCCCAATATGGTGCCAAAGCCCGCCATAGCCACGACGTCGACGCTGTGGTCCTGGAGCGTCCTCACCACCCGGCTCGTGTACGCTTGGCGGTCGAAGTGGGGCCCGAAAGTGTCTCGCCGGACCAGCTCCGAGGGGATGCCGGCGGCCCCGGCCACGTCGAGGGCCCGGCACTGGCGGTCGGCCACCACAACGCTTACGGGCAACCCGGCCTCTATGACCGCTTCCAGCAGCGTGCCCGTGCCTGAAGCCAGGACACCAAGCCGCACTTCATCGGCCGGGACTTCACCTTCGGGGGGCGCATCGACATGGGTTCGCCTCGCCATACTTAGAACATACCCTCCGGCGCGACGACAGGAGACGACACGAAGCGTACGCCCGGCCGCCGCCAAAGATGTCCGTTTTGATTGGCAGGCTTTCTGCGATGGCCACCGGCGAACGGGTCACGATGGCGGCGTCTCACAGCAGGCAGAGGCGAGCCCGAAGGGTAGGCTCGGCCCAGCATGAACACGACTCATCTGATCGACCACTACGGGTATTGGGCGGTCTTCTTGTTCGTCGCCGCTGAGAGCCTCGGGGTGCCGATACCGGGGGAAACGGCGGTTATAGCTGCGGGGGCCTACGCCGGGGCAACCCACAAGCTGAACCCCTGGTTGATTTTCGCGATTGCCGCCCTGGCCGCCACCCTGGGCAATATCGCCGGATATTGGATCGGGGCCAAGGGAGGCTTTGCTTTGGCCCGCCGTTATGGGCCAAAGATCCACCTCGACGAACGCAAGCTTAAAGTCGGCAGGTACGTACTGGACCGACAGGGCGAAAAAGTGGTCTTCTTCGGGCGGTTTGTCTCTATCCTCCGAACTTATGTGGCTTTCCTGGCCGGCACGTTGCACATGAAATGGCTGAGGTTTTTCGCGGCCACGGTGGCCGGGGCGCTGGTGTGGTCAGGGGTGTACACGGCCGTGTCGTACAGGGCGGCATCGACCATAAAGCGTCTTTCGGGCGTCCTCGACCTCGCTCTCGGCTTGGCCGCCGTCGCCATTGTGGTTATCGTTTTTCTCCTTGTCCGTCACCAGGTGGCGAAACTGGGGGACAAAGCGGAGGCAGCGTACCCCGGGCCCCTCCTTTAGGCGCCCGCCTCGTGTAGATGGTGCTGCCGGTCAGAAAGGTGCTCCGGTGCCGCCGTCGGCGCTAGCTTTCGCACGTGGAAGCTTCCCCGCCCCAACCCCAGCCCTTCCCTCACCCGCACCGGCTGTTCCCGGCGGAGCCTTCTCTAAGGCAACTGGCCCTGGAGCTTTACGGCCACGTGGCCGGTCTCCCGCTCATCTCGCCTCACGGCCACGTCC
>JASHVH010000124.1 GCA_030039575.1 Acidimicrobiales bacterium
CCTGTTTATCTTCTGCGCGGTACCTTTTCTCTGGCTGTTCCTAAGTTCCTTCGATGCCCACGCGACGGTCTACCTGCAGACGCCGAAATGGACATTAGGGAATTTTGTGGACTTCTGGACGGGGCCGACACTTCGAGATCTGTTCAACAGCCTGATAATCGCGGGTGGGGGAACCCTGCTCTGTGTGACAGCTGCTAGTATTGCGGGGTACGCCTTCGCCCGATTTCGGTTCTTCGGACGCCGCGTACTCCTCTTTGGAATATTGTTGATCCGTGTCATCCCACAGACGGCAACAATAGCTCCGCTCTACGAGATAGTGCTCCATTTGAGACTCAACAACAGTTACTTGGGGATCATCCTTGTCGAAGCGGCGTTTAATGTCCCTCTGGTCATTTGGCTCATGAAAGGTTACATTGATGCTATTCCCACCGAGCTCGAGGAAGCCGCGTGGGTAGATGGCGCATCTCGCTTCCAGGGTTTGCGGCGAGTGGTCTTACCGGTGGCAACCCCAGGGCTCGGCGCCAGTGCGCTCTTTGCGTTTATACTCATCTGGGGCGACTTCCTGACGCCATTGGTCCTTTTGCAGGACCAGAACCTTTATCCGCTGTCCGTGGGGCTGTTCCAAGCGTACATTGGCAATTACCTGGTCGAGTGGGGACTGCTCACAGCGACTGCCGTCGTCTACACGTTACCCGCCGTCGGGCTGTACGTTTTGATGCGTCGTCATCTGCTCGTCGCATCACTGGCAGGCGCGGTGAAGGGATGAGACCACGGCCATCGGTGGGTACGTTCCCGCGGCAGCGCGACTTCACCGCAACGGGTAAGCGGCGATAATTCTGAGAGAGGGCGATGTGATCAAGTTGGGGTTGATCGGGTGCGGTGCGGTTGGGGTCGGAGCGTACCTGCCCGCCGTGGCCGAGTTAGCAGGGCTCTTTGAGATTGTCGGCGTAGCCGACGCTCGTGGGGAGCGGGCGAGGAAGATCGGGGCCAACCTCGGCCTGGGTGCGGACGAATGCTACGCCGAGACGACGGAATTGCTCGACCGAGGCGACGTTGACGCGGTAGTAATCGCCACCCCGCCAAACCAGCACGGGAAGCTTGCCCAGCTAGCCGCCGAGCGGGGCAAGCACGTGCTGTGCGAGAAACCGCTGTCAACGCGCCCGGCTGAGGCGTGGGCCGCTGTGGACGCGGCAAAGGGCTCAGGCGTGCAGCTGGCGATGATGCACAATTACCTGTTTCTGCCCGAGTACCTGGCAGTGAAGAAGGAGCTCGGTTACGGCGCCATAGGGGATGTATCGGTCGTGGTGGTTGACGCTCTCGGCGTCAAGGACAACCGGGGAGCCGATGGGAGAGTTGAGTACAACTGGCGTCACGACTTAGACGTCGCAGGCGGCGGGGTGCTGATGGACATGATCCACCTTCTGTACATCGCCGAGTTCCTGCTCGGCGCGGAGATCTCGAAAGTCTCAGGTTACGTAGACACCACAGTGCCCGGCGATGTCGTGGAATCTCTTGCACTTTGCCGACTTCAGGCACTAAACGCGGTGGCCTTGGTCAACGTCGCTTGGGGCGAGGGCCCCGGGGGGACCCGGGTGATGGGTAGCGACGGCCGGTTGTCAGTGCGCTACCGGATGGGGGGAACGAGCCCATTTGACCGGCTGGAAAGCCTCACGGTGGTTAAGGACGGGGAGGAAACAGAGGTAGCTACGACCGGGGGAGAGTCTGGGTTCGTCCGCATATTACGAGACTTCGCCGATAGCATCACTGAGGGGCGCCCTCCCGTTGGAACCGGAGCGGCCGCGGCTCGAGCGTTAGAGACTGCAGTGAGCACGTACGCTTCGGCGGCGTGGCAACGAGTGGTGGACCTGCCGTTAGCTCGTGGCACTACGTTGTACGAGCTCGGCGCCCGGGGAGTGTGGGACGGCCCGGTGTCGAAGACTTCCTCGGTTTACGAGAGGTCTTTGTTCCGAGGACCAGAAGGGAAATAGGAGTGACGATAGAACTGGGGATGTACACCGATTCGGTCAGCAATTTGGACCTAGGTGAGGTGTGTGAGCTGGCGGCACGGATCGGCGTGTCAGCGCTCGAGATCGCTACCGGTGGGCAGTCGCCGGCGCCACATCTCAGGCTGGCGGAGTTGCTCGCTGACGCCAGGGCCAGGGCGAGGTTCAGCCGGGCCCTATCTGATTACGGCATGCACATCGAGGCGTTGAACTGCTCCGCGTGGCCGATGCACCCCGTGGTGGGGGCCGCCCATGAGCAGATAATACGGCACACGATAGAACTGGCATCAGACCTTGGTGTCGAGAAGATTGTGACGATGTCGGGCTGTCCCGGGGATGGGACCGGTGCAACCACAATCAACTGGATTTGGTACCCGTGGCCTAGCGACGCCGTGAGACTGCGCGACGCGCAGTGGGAGCGAGCGATCGATCTATGGTCCAAGATAGCTGAATACGCGAAGCAGCATGGGGTGCTGCGGATTGCCTTCGAACTACACCCACTGCATCTAGCCTACAATGTCCCGACTCTTCTCAAGATGAGGAGCGCAGTGGGCGATATCGTGGGAGCAAATGTCGACCCCAGTCACATGTTCTGGCAGCAGATGGATCCATTGGCTGTGATCAAGTCTCTAGGCCCCGCCGTCTACCACGTGCACCTAAAGGACTGCGAAATTGTCAAGGAGCGCGTCGCAGTCGCTGGCGTCTTGGACGAAGCGTCCTTCAAAGAACCTGGTCAGCGGGCGTGGCGCTTCCGTACCATTGGCCGATCGCATGATGCCACCTTTTGGCGCTCGTTAGTCGCGCGGTTACGGGACGTCGGTTATTCCGGCGCCCTGTGTATAGAGAACGAGGATCCTCTTCAGGGTCCTGTGGAGGGAGTCGTCGAAGCCGCGTCGTTCATGCACGGTGTCCTAAGCTTTCGGGACGGTGTGGTCGAGCACAACGGGGCTCGTGCTGCCGGCTAGCTTTCACGACCGGAAGTGGTTCCCCTTCGGCTACGGCGGCGGGAGTGACCGAGCGCTCGCTTGAGCCCCACGGCCGTAGATGCCGGTTCGTCTACGGCTCTGTGGCACCTGAACTCAATGTTTGCTGGGATCTCTTATCGGCTTCGGGTGGGACGACGACGAGACTGGCGGTAAAGCGGTTCGGAGTCGGCGTGCGTTCGACTTTCGTCCTTTGATGCGCAGTCGGCCCTGAGACCGTGTATTGGCACTGGCATCACGGTCCCGAAGGACCATTTACAGACGTGAAGGGCGAAAAGGACCCACCCCTGTAACTGTTGTTATGAGCGGCGACGAGCCCAGGGCGGCAACAGCAGTTCCGCGATCCAGCTGAATAAGGCGATCAGGAACCCACCAAGGACGGCCGAACCGAAATTAGCGACGGCCAGGTGACTGGTCAACGCAGCTGTTATACCGAGAACAGCTGCGTTCACGATAAGGAGGAAAAGCCCGAGAGTGAGAACGATAAGTGGCAAGCTGAGGAGCCGGAACAATGTCCCGAGGACCAAATTGACAACGGAGAAGATGAAGGCCACCCAGACGTACCACCCAAACCCTCCGTACACGTGAATGCCCGAGACGATCTTCGCCACCAGGCCGATGATCACGGCCAGGACGAGCAACCGGATAGCAATTCGGACCAGCACGCCGAGCCACCCGGGCCACCGCCTTAGCTCGCTCATCACCGTAAATCTTAGAGGGAGACCTTGACCCATGGTCGACCACGACCGCCGATGTAGGCTGCCAACGCCATCTGCCTCCGGGCGGCCAACAGAACTGCCCAGTGACGGTCAAGTCGTCACTGTGAGTAGCCGTCGGAAAACAGGGGGGCAAGGGGATCCGGCCCTGGGAGCGAGTGGGCTTGCCCTCTTAACCCACCAACCCGTTAACCCACCAACCCCGCGAAACGCTCCGGCCTGTCCCAGACGTCTGCGCCAGGAGCAGTGCTCTGAAACGACCAGGCGGCCTCGTTAGTGGACGCGCCATCGTGTTCCACTACCGCCACCAGCTCGTCACCTGCCGGCACGTACCCCTCAAACTGCAGGGGTCAGGTCCTCGCCAACGCCGAAGGAGTGACCTCCACCCCCTCCTAATGAAACCGTTTGGTGGCACGAGTAAGTCCCAGCGCACATGGCCATGTGTACGGCTCTGCGCCGACACCAGTCAGACGGTTCGCCTACTAGCAGAGATCGCTTGCCTGCAGGCCTATCTAAAGGGGAACCCGGACAGTTTGCCCACGCTGGTAAAGGTTTTCTTGGGCCGTGAATATGGACCAAAGTATGGACCGGCTGGCCACGCTCCAGGTTCTTCGACCCGCCTACGTCGACGGCTGCAGTCGAAACGACAGTTCGTGGGGCTCCCGGCCGGCTCCGGTGCGTGCACGTCCTCACGCAAGCAGCAGGGACCGGACGGGACGCCGGCCCCCTGGCCCACCTCAGACCTTCCGCTACGGCCGAAAAACCCAGTTAGTCCGTGCAGCGCTTCTTGAAGAAGTAC
>JASHVH010000125.1 GCA_030039575.1 Acidimicrobiales bacterium
TCGGGCGCTTGACCTTGTGTTCGTAAAGCTTGTTATGCGCTTGCCAATAGGACTTCGAATTGTCCGCCTCGAGCCCCTCGAAGAACTCGATGGCCTCGGCCGGCCAACCGCGAAATCCCACAGCAGGATCATAGCCAGCGAGGTCCGGGAGAGCGCACCGATGAGTCTCGGGCCCGCCGGGCGTCCAAGCAGTAAAACGGTCAACAGAACAAAGGAGCAACCATGCCTCACCGCGACACTGCCCCCGTCGGAGCTCCCTGCTGGGCCGACCTGTGGACCTCCGACGTGGAGGGTAGCCGCAGGTTCTACAGCGAGCTCTTCGGGTGGGAAGCACAGGCGCCTGACCCGGAGTTCGGTGGCTATTTCATGTTCACCCGCGACGGCACCCCGGTGGCCGGTGGGATGGGGGACATGGGCGACCTGCGCGCCGATAACAGATGGAGCATCTACCTGGCCACTGACGACATCGCCCGGGCCGTCAAGGCGGCTGAAGCCGAGGGCGGCCAAGTAACCAGCCCTCCGGCCGCGGTGGCCGACCTCGGCACCCAGGCCGTGCTGACCGACCCGACCGGCGCCCGGGTGGGGGCGTGGCAACCGGGGACGTTCCCGGGGTTCACGGTGCTGAACGAGCCCGGCACGCCCAGCTGGTTCGAGCTGCTCACCCGGGACTACACCGCCGCCACCGGCTTCTACCGCTCGGCGTTCGGGTGGGAGACGGCCGTCGTAAGCGACACTGACGAGTTCCGGTACACGGTGATGCGCAACCCGACGGGCGAGGGCGAGTTGGCCGGGATCATGGACGCATCGGCCTTCCTCCCCGAGGGCACGCCCTCTTATTGGGGCATCTTCTGGGAGGTCGACGACATCGACGCTGTCGTGGCCGAGGTCAAAGCCCGGCACGGCTTGGTCACGGCCGCTCCCGCGGACACCCCGTACGGCCGTCTGGCTACGGTGGCGGACCCGTCGGGGGCCGAGTTCAAGCTGCGCGCTCCCAGCTGAGGCGACCGACCTCGGGTTGAGGCCTTCACGCCGGGCGGCAGCCGGCCGGCCGGTCCAAAACAGGACAAGAACCCCTGTGGACCAGCCCGAAGGGCTACGCTCGGGCCATGTCCGACCAGACTGACCTCCTCAGCAACGTCCCCCTTTTCTCTACTGTCCCCAAAAAGGACCTGCGCGTACTCGCCCGGACCGCCCACGATATGACCTATGAGCCCGGGACCCGCCTGGCGTCCCAGGACGACCTGGGCGTCACGTTCTTCACCGTCATCGACGGTGAGGCAGACGTGGTATTGAACGGGAGGGCCATAAAACACCTCGGCCCCGGCGACTACTTCGGTGAGATGTCCATAATCGACCGGGCTCCCCGCTCAGCTGACGTGGTGGCCGCCACCAAGTTGCGCTGCCTCGTCTTCACACAGTGGGAGTTCCGCCCGTTCCTGAAGGAACACCCCGACGTCGCCTGGGCATTACTCGAGGTGCTCGTCGCCCGGCTGCGCGAGGCGCAAAAACTGGGCCCTCAGGAGCCGGCAGACGAGGTCACCGACGCCATCGGGAGCGATGCCTGAGCTTCTCATTGCGCCCGACGACCCTCGGTCCGCGGACGTCAGGGCTCTGTTGGGAACGCACTTGGCCTTCTCACGACGAGTCACGCCTCCCGGCCATGTGCACGCGCTGGACACGGACGGGCTGCTCGAACCGGGGGTAACGCTTTTCAGCGCCCGGCGCGAGGGCGTCCTGCTCGGGGTGGGGGCGATAAAGCGGCTCGGGCCTGAGCACGCCGAGCTGAAATCGATGCACACCAGTGAAGCGGCCAGGCGCCAGGGCGTGGCCTCGGCGATGGTCGAACACCTCCTGGCCTTCGCCGCCACATCCAACTACGAGCGGGTCAGCCTCGAGACCGGGACCATGGACGCCTTCGCGCCGGCGCGCTCGCTGTACGCGAAGTTCGGTTTTGTTGCGTGCGAGCCGTTCGCAAATTACACGGCCAACCCGTACAGCACGTGCATGACTATCGGCCTGGGGCCGTAAAAGACCAACGAGAGCGGCTGGGCCCTCCCGGCCTAAACCTTGGGCTTTTTGGCCCGGCTGGGCGCTACGCGGGGCGGTTCACCCGGCATCTTCGGGTACACCGGTGGCCACGGGGCATCGAGGAGCCCGGCCGCCCGGTCCCGCTCGTGCAGGGCCAGGACAGGTTCGAGCGACTGGGGTTCGTCCTCCATGACCGCCCAGGGGTCGCCCTGCCGGCGCACCCGTTCGGGGACGGTGGCGATCGTCAGGTCGTCGGGCACGATCTTGTCCAGTTCGTCCCAGGCAAAAGGCGTCGAGACCTGCGCCCCGGGCCGGGCTCGGACGGACCAGGCCCCGAAGATGGTCTTGTGGGGGGCGTTCTGGTTGAAGTCGATGAAGACCCGGGTGCCGCGTTGCTCTTTCCACCACGCCGCGGTGATGAGGTCGGGCCGGCGGCGCTCGAGTTCGCGGGCGATGGCCACGGCGGCGTCCCGAACCTGGTAGGAGGTCCACCGGGGCTGGA
>JASHVH010000126.1 GCA_030039575.1 Acidimicrobiales bacterium
GTGACGCCGTACCGGGCAAAGACCGAGTAGACGAGGCCGGAGCAGTCGTACCCGAACCCGCTCGTCCCGCCCCACAGGTAAGGCAGCCCGAGGAAAAGCCGGGCCTGGGCCACGATGGCGCCGCCCGTGACCGCGGTGGTGTGGACCCGGGCCACGGCGGCGGAACTGAGGGCGCCTTCACCCCCGCCGGGGAGGCCCACGATGACATATCCATGGGCCACGGACAGTTCGGGTAGTTCGGTGTCGTAGCTTAGGAGGAACCGGGGACCTCCAACGGCGCCGTTCGAGGACGCGTACAGCCACGTGGACGGGACCGAGACAATGACCGCCCGGCCCGGGTCTGGGGCCGGGGTGGTGCTCAGTTGTGCGCTAGGCACCCAGCCGATTACCCCGTTCGGGAAATGGTCCCCGGTTTGGCTCGGGATCTCGACCCGGCTCCACTTACCGCGCTGTGACAGCACCACGACCTTACGCCCGTACAGCATCTGAGTATCGACCCGCCCGTTCAACCCCAGGCGACCAAGGACCGTCATCGAGCCCAACCACTGCTCGATCCGGGCGGGGTCCCGGAGGGCGGGCCCGTCCAGGGGGCGCGGGCTCGTCGGGTTGATCCAGACGGTGGCTACCGAGACCTGGACCCAGGCCAGCGTGCCCTGTGCCGGCGGCTGCGCCGCGGCCGCCCCAGCCGTAGGCCCGACCGCCATCGTGACCGGGGCCAACATCAGCATCAGCCGCTTCAGTACCGGGATAACCCCAGTGTCGCGCGTCGCCCCCATGGCTGCCGGCCAGGTGGCCACCGTCCGGCCCGGCTGTTGGTGCCCGGCCGCCACCTTCATGGCTGTCAGCCGAAACGGCGCACCGGTTCTCCCAACGCCGTCTCGTCCACCTCGACCCCCAGCCCCGGCCCTGGGGCCACGGTGCCCCAGCCGTCTTTGGAGCTCGGCTCGTGCCCGGCCACGTGCTCGAGGGTCCAGTCGTTCATGAACGACGCCGCATAGAGGGCCTCCGGCGAAGTGCTGGCGGCCAACTGGCTGACGGCGGCGGTGGTCAGGTCCCCTCCCCAGGTGTCCTCGATGGTCAACCGCAGACCAAGGACCTCCGCCAATTCGCGGATGGTGCGGGCTGCGGCCAAGCCCCCGACGCGGCTGATCTTCAGGTTGACGGCGTCCATGACGCCGGCCTGGTAGCAGCGCAGGAGCGAAGCGACGTCGGTGATGACCTCGTCGAGCACGAAGGGCATCGACGTCCTGTCCCGTAGCACCACGCACTCCTCTATGGTCGGGCACGGTTGCTCGAGGCGCAGGCGAGGCAAGCCCTCCAGCATCCTCACCGCCAGGGTGGCGTCCTGGAGCCGCCAGCCGCCGTTGGCGTCGGCGACGATCACGTCCTCGTCGCCTGTGGCCTCCACCACTGCCCGCACGCGCTCGGCGTCCTCGGCCGGGTCGCCGCCGATCTTCAGCTGAAAACGGTGGATCCCCTCCGCCTCGGCCCGACCGGCGAAGTCGGCCATCTCCTGAGGGGAGCCGAGGGGGACGGCCACGTAGAGCGGGAAGCGCTCTTGGCGCCGGCCGCCGAGCAGGACGTGGCACGGGACGCCGACGATTTTCCCGAGCAGGTCCCAGCACGCCACGTCGAGCACGCTTTTGGCGTACCCGTGCCCGCGCAGGGCCAGTTCCATGGCCTGGCTGACGGCGCCCAGGCTGGTCACGTCGACTCCGAACAAGGCGGGGGCGAGCTCTTCGAGGGCGGCCATCACCCCGCCGGCGAAGCCGGGGAGGTAGGTGGTGCCGAGCGGGCAGACCTCGGCGAAACCCGTGAGGCCGTCGCCGGCCGTGACCGCCACGACCACGCTCGGCAGGGTCGAGACCTCCCGGCCTTGGGACATGACGTACGTGCCGTGGGCATACGTGAGGTTGTAGCGGTACACCCGGACTTCGGTTACCCGGCTCCCGTTCACGCCCAAGACCACGTCGCCCTCCCTTGTCGGAGCCGGCCACCGCACATTCGCGTGATCATTGCATACCTGTGCTCCCGGGCCCTGACCCTTACCCCGGGCCCCAGTTACGCTTCCGGCTTGGGGCCAACCGTCCCCGTCCCGTTCGGAGGTCTAAAACCATGCCCTCGTCAACGAGCCGCCCGCAGGAGCAAAACCCCCAACGAGAGACAGGTTTCGAGCGCGGGGGCACCGTTCCGGAAGTCCCCGCCCTCGGCTACGAGCCGCTTCCTCAGCTGTTCCAAAGGAACTTCAGCCCCGAGGAGCTGGCGGCCAGGCGGTCCGCCGTCTTCGACCGGATTGGCGGGGACGACGTCGCGCTCCTGCAGGGTGCTCCTGCCCCAGCAACATCGGAGTTCTTCCGCCAGACCAACGACTTTTACTACCTGTGCGGGGTCGAAGTACCCCATGCTTACCTGCTGCTCGACGGCCGGACGCGGACGACGACTTTGTACCTTCCGCATCGCGACACAGCCTTGGAAAGGAGCGAGGGCCGCCGGCTGGCCGCCGAGGACTCGGTCGAAACCGAGGAGCTCACCGGCATCGAGTCGGTCCAGGGGACCGAGGGTTTGTCGCTCGACCTGCAACGGCTCGTCCTGAAACGCGGGCATTTCCGCTGCTATACGCCTCTCAGCCCCGCCGAAGGGGCGCGGGCCATGCGCGACCAGCTCCTGCGGGCGGCGGCGACGTCGGCTTCCGACCCGTGGGACAGTGCTCCGACGCGCGAAGCCCTTTTCGTGCAGCGCCTCCGGGAGCGCTTCCCAATGCTGGAGATAGCTGACCTATCGCCCGTCCTCGACCGCTTGAGGCTGGTCAAGAGCGACGCCGAACTGCATTTGTTGCGGGTGGCCGGCCGGCTCTCGGCTCTGGCAGTTACCGAAGCCATGCGCTGCACCCGGCCGGGGGTCATGGAGTTCGAGCTCGCAGCCGTGGCCAACCTCTGCTTCACGGCCGGCGGGGCGCGCGGGGAGGGCTACCACGCCATCATCGGTGGTGGCGCCAACGCCTGGTACGCCCACTACGGCCGGCTCGGGTCAGCGCTGCGAGGAGGCGACCTCGTGCTGATGGACTACGCGCCCGACGTGGCCTATTACACCAGCGACATCGGGCGGATGTGGCCGGTGAACGGGAGGTACAGCCCGTTGCAACGGGCCGCTTATGGTTTCATCGTCGAGTACCACCGTGAGCTGCTGCAGCGGATCGGGCCGGGGGCCGTGCCCTCGGACATCCTCGAGGAGTCGGCGGCGAAAATGCGTGACCGCATCGAGACCTTCTCTTTCCCCGAGCCGGGCTATAAAGAGGCGGCGTTGGCCGCGCTCCCGGTGACCGGGCACCTCTCCCACCCGGTCGGCATGTCCGTGCACGACGTCGGGGACTACACCAACGCCCCGCTCGAGGCGGGCATGGTGTTCTCTGTCGACCCGATGATGTGGGTGCACGAGGCGCACGCGTACATCAGGTGCGAAGACACCGTCGTAGTCACGGCCGGCGGGGCCGAAGTCCTGACCGCTGGTGCGCCTCTCGACCCGGACGACGTGGAGCGGGCCATGACGGAGCCGAGCGACCTGCTGCCGATCTTGGCGGCCCGGCCCTGGTGGGGCCCCGGCCTCCGATGATCGACGAGCGTCCCGAGCCCGGCGGGGCAACGGCCAGCGAGACCCCGTCGAGTATCATTATATCATGCCATATCATTGGGTTCCATGCTGATCCTTGATTGTGGTCCTCGAGGGCGGATTTGAGCCGCCAGCGAGGCCTCCCGCCGGCCCACCGGGCCACGACGGTGGAGCTCCGTGCCCTCTACCCCTTCGTCATCCCCGACGACCTCGACGTGGACGGGTGTTACATAGGCCGAGAGGCAGCCGGCGGGTTGTTCTGTTTCGACCCGTGGGAGTGTTACGCCAAAGGCAAGCTCACCAGTCCCAACATCGTCGTCTTCGGCCAGATCGGCAGGGGGAAGTCGGCCTTCGTCAAGTCGTTCATCTGGCGCCAGCGCTGTTTTGGGCGCCAATGCTGGGTGCTCGACCCTAAAGGGGAGTACGAGACGCTGGCCCTCGCCGGCGGCGGCTCGCCCCTACGGCTCGGGCCCGGGCTGGGCCTCCGGCTCAACCCGCTGGACGTAAGCCCGGCCGTAACTGCCCCGGGTGACAAGGGTAAACACTCGCCTGCCGGCCAGGTACCACCCCACCAGCGGCGGGCCGAACTGCTCGGGGCGCTCCTTGGCAGTTCCCTCGGGCGGCCGCTCCAGCCCGAGGAGCGAGCCGCAGCGGACGTGGCCCTCGGCGCGGTGGAGGAACGCTCGGTTGTGCCGACGCTGCCCGTCGTAGCGGAGGCGTTGCTCAACCCCGCCCCACGCCACGCTGAACTGCTTGGGACCGACGTCGAAGGCTTGCGCCAGGACGGCCGGCAGGTGGCCCTCGAACTGCGCCGGCTCGTCCATGGCGACCTGGCCGGCATGTTCGATGGGGAGACGTCGCCGGGCGTGGAGCTGGCGTCGGGGATGGTCGTGTTGGACCTGTCCCGCCTCTACGCTTCCCCCGCTCTCGGGCTGCTCATGGTGTGCGCTCTGTCCTGGCTGCAGAGCGCCCTGGCCACCGGTTCGGCCAAGCGCCTGGTCGTACTGGACGAAGCCTGGGCCGTTCTCAGCCACCTCGCCACGGCGCGGTGGTTACAAGCCACTTTCAAGTTGTCCCGTGCCTACGGCGTGGCCAACGTGGCCGTTGTGCACCGCCTTTCGGACCTGAAAGCGGCCGGCCACGACGGCTCCCAGGAGCAGCGCCTGGCCGAAGGGCTACTGGCGGACGCCGAGACCCGCGTGATCTTCGGCCAGGCCCCCGGGGAGGCGGAGCGGGCCGGCGAGCTGCTGGGCCTGTCCCGGACCGAGCAAATGATCTTGGGACAACTCCCTCGGGGCGTGGCGCTGTGGCGAGTGGGGCAGACCTCGTACCTCGTTGAACACGATTTATCCGACGAGGAAAGGGCCCTGACGGACACCGACAATGCGATGCGGGCCGCCGGGGGCGGGGAGGCCGGGAGGCGGCCATCCCCTCCACGGTTGGCCTCTCTGACCGAGGTTGACGAGGCGCGTCACGCGGTGGTGGCCCGCGAACCTGGCGCCGGTGCTCATTTCCTGCCTGGTCCTCATTCCGCGTGACGCGGCCGAAGCTTCAGTCGTTCAACGTCCCCATAACGACCTCATCGAACGGGCACCTCAGGACGCCACCGTCCATCCCTCGGAGATCTGGAGGTCCCTGCTGGCGCGGCTGGCGACCAGGTCCCCGTAAGGTCTTTCCAATTCGGTCGCCGTTTGTGACCAATGTCCTACCAACTCCGCGTCTTGTTTGGTCGCCCGGTGGTAAGCATTCTCCAAAGCCGACGAGGGCTCGAGATCGAGGTCCTCTAGGCCGTCCCGGCAGCGACGGTAGGTCCGGACGACCAACTGGCGCTGGCCAAGGGCGGCATAGCACCTCATTAAATTGGCGGCCGCCTCCTCCGACGCCGGGTCGTGTGCCAGGCAGGCTTCCCAGGTGTCGATAACCGCGTCGGGCCGAGATTTGCCGTGACCGCTGGCCCGGTCACGTGCGAGCTCCAACAGGGCTCTCTGGCGAAGTCGCTCGAGTGCGTCTCGCGGTTTGATGGCCCAGTCACTGTAGGGCTCGTCGTCCAACAGGACGGCGCGTTGAAGTAGCGCCGCGGACAGCGTGGCGTCCCGCTCGTGCCCGGGCTCCATGCCCAGACCGGCGCGGAGGGCCGTTTCGTGCGTTACCAGGTCAATTTCGAGCGGTATCTCAGCCGGGATACAGAGCTGGGCTCGGTCCGCTCGCAGCAATCGAGTACCGCTTTCACCGAGACGCGATAGGGCTTGCCTCGCCATCGACACGGCCCTCCTCAGGGCATTTGCGGAGGCCTTGGGTGGGAGGTTCGCAAACAACACTTCCCGGGCCACCTCCCTGGGGAGCCTGTGGTCGGGTCGCAGCATGAGGAGCTCACAGACGCGTTTGGCCGATGGCCGGGGCCACGGTCCGGCGCTCTTTTGGGCCACTCTTATGCTGAACGCGCCGAGGACCGTTACTTGGACCGGCACGGCATCTATTTGGCCGACCTCGTGGAGATAATGACCTGTCGTCTCTGAGTGCGTCATGCAGCTCCTTCCCAATTGAATTGAGCCGCCTCGTGTTTTGCCGGGCACTCGGGTACGTATTGATTGGCGAAACCGGCTCCGCCGCTATCTGATAGTTCACCTTCTTCAACCCTGTTACGCACCATGACCTCGCCGGCGCTCCGGCACATCCCTTGCGCGTGCGATTTGTAAAGGAGTAATAGACATGCCCGTAGGGGCTTCAACGTCTCGACAGGGCCACGACTAAGGGAACCCGAGCCATCCAGGTGGTCGGCGCGCCGGCGCGTGCGCTCGGAACAGAAGTCGGCGCCACCGAGGAGAAGCTGTTGCTCGGCTGACTCGAGCTGGTGTCCCGTAGCGACCCCGGCACAGGTCATAATCCGAGAACATAAAGCAAAACCGTCCCAAATTCAAGGCCCATTTCGCGACAAACAAAAGCCAACTTCTTTTGGCCACAATTTGCAATCGGGCCCGTCAGGGCGGTTTTGAAATCAAGCTACTTCGGTCGTGGCCCCAACGCAAGCCCTTTTTCCATTGGCGGGCGACCTCCTTATATCAATGACCCATAACGGGCCAAACTCAGCCGCCGTCGGGGTTCGTAAGACCGAAATGGTGAGGGTCGACCTCACAGACATGTCAACCTTGGGTGAGCCTTGTTGGCGGCGCAATTAGTACGGAGCCGGGGGACTGATCGCCTCCAGCCGGCTCGCGGCGCCGGGCGTTGACTGCCCCAACTGAACCGGTTAGCATGCGGTGCCGGAACGTTCCTGGGAAGGTTGTCGCGAAGCGCCTGCACCCGCCAAACAACTGAAAAGGGGGACTCTCATGCGATCCAGATGCCTCAAGTTGGCCATCTGCGCCGCGAGCGTTGGGACGCTGGCCTGGGGAGCGGTCCCGCTGGCGGACGGGCCGGCGGCGGCTGCCGTCCCCGCCGGCCGTGCGCTTAGCCCGACGACGAGGTTTTTCGTACCGCCACCCGCTCAAGGCTCGTTGCAACAAATCCTCGGTCTCACGGTTCACCACGACCTGAAGGACGCCCTCCTTCTCAGCCAGATGGAGGCGACGCCGCAGGCCGTGTGGTTCACCGGGACCACCTCGTCGGGGGCCGCTCAGTCCCCGGCGGACGTCGAGCAGCAGGTGCGCCAGACGATGTTCGAGGCCGCGCTCCAGCAGGCAGTGCCCGTTCTGGTCGCCTACAACATCCCCGGTCGCGACTGCGCCCAGTACTCGGCCGGCGGCGCCCTCAATGACGCCGCCTACCAGGCCTGGGTCAGCGCCTTCGCCCAGGGGATCGGGTCGGGCAAGGCGGTCGTGGTCCTGGAACCCGACTCGCTTGCCAACCTGCCCTCTTATTGCTCGGTGTACGGCACGGCCAACTATCCCTTCACCGACGCCGAACGGCTGGCCGATATCAGTTACGCGGTCAATGCCCTCGAGGCCGACCCGAACGTGAGCGTCTACCTCGATGCCGGCCACAGCGCGTGGCAGTCGGTCGGCACGATCGCCGACAGCTTGATCGAGGCGGGCGTCCAGAACGCTCAAGGTTTCTTCCTGGACGTTTCGAATTACCAATACGCGCAAAACAATGTGCTGTACGGGACCTGGGTCTCGGATTGTATTGCCCTTGCCCTCGTGGTGGACGCGGCCACGACGCCCACCCAAGTCGCTAGCGATACGAGCGGTTGCCCCAACCAGTACTGGAACGGGGGCCCAGCCAACGGTTACGTCGGCGAGGCACTGAGCCCGTACGGGATATGGAGCGATACTCAGACCAACCTGGCGCTGAACACCATTGGAGAAGACTCGGCGTACGCCCAGCTACTTGGCAGTACCGTGCCCACAACACACTTCGTCATCGACACAAGCCGGAACGGCGACGGCCCCAACAACATGGAGGCCTATGCCGCGGCACCGTACGACCAGGACTCTGGGATCATCGGCACACTCGCGTCAGGCAACTGGTGCAACCCGCCCGGGGCAGGCCTCGGCCTCACGCCCACGGCTAATACCTCTTCGGTGTCCCCGCTGCTCGACGCGTACCTCTGGGTCAAGACCCCGGGCCAGTCCGATGGCGAGTGCGACATCGCCGGTGGTGTCCGGGCCTGGGACGACAGCGAGTACACCCCGCCGATCTCCGGTTGGCCCACGTCGTCGAGCCCCAACTGGACGACCTTTGACCCACTGTGGAGCCTCCAGACAGGACAGGTCATCGACGACCCCGCGGCCGGTGATTGGTTCCCCCAGCAAGCCCTGCAACTGGCGCAGAACGCCAACCCGCCGCTCGGCTGACCCTGCCGCCCTGCC
>JASHVH010000127.1 GCA_030039575.1 Acidimicrobiales bacterium
CACGTCGAGACGGGCGCGGCGGCCACGGTGGCGGCCATCAGGGTGCCGCCTCAGCAGGCGCGCGCCTTCGGCGTGATCGAGCCCGGAGAGGGGACGCTCATCGGCCGTTTCGTCGAAAAGCCCCAGGACCCGGTCGCATTAGCTGCGGGCAGGGAGCACCTGTACGCTTCGATGGGCAACTACATCTTCAAGGCAGACGCCCTGGTAGACGCGCTACGCGAGGACGCTCAGGACGCCAACAGCCGTCACGATATGGGCGGCGATATTGTCCCCCGTTTTGTCGACAGCGGAGACGCGCATTTGTACGACTTCTACACCAATGAGGTGCCGGGGGCCAGCGAGCACGAGCGGGGCTACTGGAGGGACGTCGGCACGCTGGACACCTACTACGACGCCAGTATGGACCTGGTCGCGGTGCAACCAGTATTCAACTTGTACAACACCGAATGGCCGATATATACGAGCCCGCCTCAGGCGCCGCCGGCGAAGTTCGTTTTCGAGGAACCGGGGCGTAACGGTTTGGCTTACGATTCAATAGTTTCTGCGGGGAGCATAATTTCGGGCGGTACGGTGAGGCGGTCCGTCATTTCCCCGGGCGTTTTAGTCGACCAGGGTGCCCTGGTGGAGGGCTCGGTCATAATGGACCACGTGCGCATCGGTGAAAATGCGGTAGTGCGCGGCGCCATTATCGACAAGAACGTAACGGTCGAGCCGGGCGCACAATTGGGGGTCGACCGTGACCTGGACGCCAGCCGGTTCACCATTTCCGCCGGAGGCATTGTCGTTATAGGAAAAAGTGAAAAGGTCGTCGGGTGACCCGCGTTGCTTTACTGACCCGGGAGTACCCGCCTGACGTGTACGGTGGCGCCGGGGTCCACGTGGAGTACCTTTCCCGGGAGCTGGCCAAGCTCGTTGACGTCGGCGTTTATTGCTTTGGCGGCCCACGTGACGACCCCCTGGTGGCGGGGGCGTACGAACCGTGGGATGCCCTGGCCAAGGACGGCAAAGGGGGAGCGTTGCGCGCCGTCTCGGTTGACCTGCGGATGGCTGAAAATGTCGAAGCGGCCGACGTGGTCCACAGCCACACGTGGTACACCAATTTCGGCGGCTACCTCTCCCAGATCCTTTACGACCGGCCCCACGTGATGACGTGCCACAGCCTCGAGCCGCTGCGGCCGTGGAAGGCCGAGCAGCTCGGGTCGGGCTACCGGCTGTCCAGCTGGGTGGAACGAACGGCCATCGAGCACGCCGACGCAGTAATTGCGGTGTCCCGGTCCATGCGGGACGACGTGATGACGGTGTACCCGGCGGTCGACCCCGGCAAAGTAAAGGTGGTCTACAACGGCATCGACCCGGAGGAGTTCTTCCCCGACCCCCGCACCGACGCCCTCGAGCGCCTCGGGGTGGACCCACAGGTGCCAATGGTCCTCTTCGTCGGCAGGGTGACGCGTCAGAAGGGGATCACCTACTTGCTCGACGCGGCCAAGTCCTTTGACCCCGAGGCTCAGGTCGTCTTCTTAGCCGGTGCCCCTGACACACCCGAGATCGAACTGGAGGTCCGGGAGCAAGTCGCCGAATTGGCCGAAGCGCGCAAGCACGTGTTCTGGTTCGAGGAAATGTTCCCGAGGCCGGTCCTCGTGCAGTTCATGAGCCACGCCGGGGTGTTCGTCTGCCCTTCGATATACGAGCCCTTCGGCATGATCAACGTCGAGGCCATGGCGTGCGGGGTGCCCGTGGTAGCCAGCGCCGTGGGCGGCATACCCGAGATCGTGGTGGACGGGGAGACCGGGCTCCTGGTGCCCCTCGAACCGAGCGGAGACGCGTTCGGGACCCCGGCGGACCCCATGGCCTTCTCCGCTGCCATCGCGAACGGGGTCAACCAGCTCCTGGCTACGCCGTCCCTGGCCAGGCAGTTCGGCGCTGCGGGGAGGCGGAGGGCGTTGGCCGAGTTCACCTGGGGCGCGGTGGCAAAAAAGACGGTAGAGGTCTACTCGGAGGCGATCGAGGCCCGGAGCGTGTAGCGCGGCAGCGCCCCGGCTATGCTTGCCCGGTGCACGTCCCAACGTTTCACGCCGGCCGTTCAGCCGAATGATCCGTTTCAACCACGTCACCAAGACGTACAAAGGTTCTGTCACCGCCCTGCGAGATGTCACCGTGGACATCCCGCGCGGCGAGTTCGTCTTTATCGTCGGGCCGTCCGGGTCGGGCAAGACGACGTTCCTGCGCCTCGTAACCAAAGAGGAACGGGCCGATGACGGTGACATCTGGGTGGCGGGCAAGGAGGTCGGCGCGCTGGCTCCCTGGAAAGTTCCCTACCTGCGCCGGAACATCGGCTGCATCTTCCAGGACTACCGGCTCCTGCCGGACCGGACCGTCTACCAGAATGTGGCGTTCGCCCTCGAGGTGATCGGGCGCTCGCGCCATTTCGTGCATTCTCAGGTACCTCAGATCCTCGAGTTGGTGGGCCTCGGGAAGAAGATGGACCGGCGGCCGAACGAGCTTTCAGGCGGTGAGCAGCAAAGGGTGGCCGTGGCCAGAGCGTTCGTCAACCGTCCCTTGATCCTGCTGGCCGATGAGCCGACCGGGAACCTCGACCCCGGCACCACTGCGGGGATCATGCGCCTCCTCGAACGCATCAACCAGTACGGCACCACCGTTGTTATGGCCACCCACCAGCAGGTCCTGGTCGACTCCATGCGCAAACGGGTCATTGAGCTCGAGCGCGGCAACATCGTGCGGGACCAGGCCAGAGGCGTCTACGGCATGGTCGATGCCTGAGGGGGCCGCGGGCCCGCCCAGGGGGGGAGAGACCACACCATGACCATGGTCAGCCCGTACGTGATGCGCGAGACGGGGGGCAACCTGGCCCGCAACATTGTCATGACCGTGGCTGCGGTGGTCACTATGGCCGTGTCCCTGACGGCGCTCGGTGGCGTGCTGATCATGCGCCAGGCGGTCAACAAGGCCACTGTCCAGTGGCAGGGCGGGGTCCAGGTCGCCATCTTCATGAAGCCGGCCGCCAGCACTCAGGAGATCGCCGCCATCCGGCACGAGCTCGATGGCATGGTGCCCGACGAGGTCAAGAGCTTCCGGTACGTGGACAAGTCCCAGGCGTACACCGAGTTCAAAGGCATGTTCAGTGGCGAGCCGGACCTCGTAAAGGTCATGAGCCCGGCCACGATGCCGCCATCGTTCAGGGTGGTGCCGGCCAAGGCGCAGAACGTCCAGCAGCTGGCCAGCAATTACAACCAGCAGCCCGGCGTTTACGACGTCGGTTACCCCGGGCAGGTCATCAAGGACACCCTGGCCCACTTCTCCACCCTCCGTACCGTGGCTTTGATCGTGGCCGGGGGGGTCATGCTGGGTGCGATCGCCCTCGTCGTCAACACCATCCAGCTGGCCATCTTCGCCCGACGGCGTGAGGTAGCCGTTATGAAGCTGGTAGGGGCCACCAACTGGTTTATCCGCGTCCCGTTCATGCTTGAAGGGCTAATCGAGGGCCTGGTCGGCGCGGGCTTGGCCTTCTTGCTCACCTACTTCGCCAGGGACACTTTCGCCTCCTTCACCGGGAGCGACCCCCTTGACCCGAACCAGCCGCTGTACGTCAGTTCTCATGAGGCCCTGTTGACGGGGCTGTTCATCGTGGTGGTGGGCGCCCTCGTGGGGGCGCTCGGGTCAGGTTTTGCGGTCCGGCGCTACCTGGCCGTCTGAGCTGACGCCGGTTCGGGCTGAGCATTTGTCAGTTGGGATGTTGTCAAACGCCAAAGGCCAACAGGCGCCGTCTCTCCTAGCGCTATTCCCGAAGCCACTTTAAGATCGCCCGGATGAGCCAGCGCATAGAGGATTACGCCCTGATCGGCGACACTCACACGGCCGCTTTGGTCGGGCGGGACGGTTCGGTCGACTGGTTGTGCGTACCTCGGTTCGATTCGGCCGCTTGCTTCGCCGCCCTCCTCGGCACTCCCGCGAACGGCCGGTGGCTGATAGCCCCGAAAAGCGGAGGCCCGGCCACCCGGCGCTACTACGAGGACTCCACCCTGGTGCTCAAGCAGGAGTGGGACACCCCCACGGGCACGGTGAGGATCACCGACTTCATGCCGCCACGCCATCACCACCCCAGGGTGTACCGCCGGCTCGAAGGGGTGCGGGGCACCGTCGAGATGTCGGGCCAGGTGGTCATCAGGTTCGAGTACGGCTTTCAGGTGCCGTGGGTGACACAGACGGGCAACGGCATCCGGGCTATCGCCGGGCCCGACCTCATCGAACTCGACAGCCCGGTGCCTCTGGACCCGGTGCATATGCACCACGAGATGTCGTTCGTAGTCAAAGAGGGCGAGCAGTACGACTTCCGCTTGCACTGGGCGCCGTCGTACGACGACGAGGGCCGCGACCTCGACTGCGCCACGGCCTTGGGAGAAACGATCGCCTACTGGCGGGACTGGTCGCGCTCGGCGACCGATGTGCACGGCCAGTGGGGCCAGCAGGTCCAGCGCTCTCTCCTCACCCTAAAAGCGCTTACCTACGACCCAACAGGTGGGATCGTGGCCGCCCCTACCACCTCCCTGCCCGAGGACCTCGGTGGCTCTCGCAACTGGGACTACCGCTATTGCTGGGTCCGCGACGCAACCTTGACGCTGGAGGGGCTCGTAGGGTCCGGCCACCTTGATGAGGCCAGAGCGTGGTTCTATTGGCTCCTCCGGGCCGCCGCCGGGAACCCGGACCAGCTCCAGATCATGTACGGAGTGGCGGGAGAGCGGCGGCTGCCGGAGCTCTCGCTCGATTGGCTGTCCGGGTACCAGTCGTCCCAGCCCGTGCGGGTAGGCAACGCGGCGTCGTTGCAGTTCCAGCTGGACGTGTTCGGTGAGCTCATGGAGGCCATCGACCACGCCCGCTCCGCCGGTGCAGCCACGGAGCGGACCGTGTGGGACCTCCAGCGGGTGCTGGTCGAGTTCGTCGAGAACCACTGGGACGAACCCGACCAGGGCATCTGGGAACTTAGGGGGCCGCCTCAGCGCTTGGTCTATTCCCGGGTCATGGCCTGGGTGGCGATGGACCGGGCCGTGAAGAGCGTGGAATTGTACGGGCTCGAGGGCCCGGTCGAGGAGTGGCGCAAAGTGCGCGACGCCATCCACGACCAGGTTTCCACTCTGGGTTATAACGCCGAAGTGGGCGCTTTCACCCAGGCATACGGCTCCAAGGAGCTGGACGCCAGCCTGCTCCTAATGCCCCTGATGGGCTTCCTGCCGATCGACGATCCGCGGGTAGTAAGCACCATCGAGGCAATACAGCGAGATCTGATGGTGGACGGGTTCGTGCTCCGGTACCGCAACAGTTCAGGGGTGGACGGGCTGCCCGGCAAGGAGGGAGCGTTCCTCCCCTGCACGTTGTGGCTGGTGTCCGGCCTGGCCAAGCTCGGGCGGACCGATGAAGCGCTCGAGATCTTCAACCGCGTCCTGTCTGTGGCCAACGATGTCGGGTTGTTCTCAGAGGAGTACGACACAAAGCAAAAGCGGCTTGTGGGCAACTTCCCTCAGGCTTTTACCCACGTCGCTTTCATTGACGCTGCCAAGGAACTGGCGGCGGCGACCGCCGGGACCGCCTCGCCTGCCTCCGGGCCCTCCGCGCCTGCGTCGGCGCCAGCGCCGGCCTCACCCACGCCCACGCCGCCTACGTTGGCCTCGTCCACGCCGGCGGCGCCCGCGCCGGCCTCGGCCGGTCCTTCCTCGCCTGGGCCTGCTTAGGTAACCCGGCGCCGCTCTGCCGGCCAGCCCGCACCGACGTTTCGGGGGCGGAGATGGCCCCTAGAGGGCTCTGAAGGACTACTTCTCTCACGTGGGTTCTTCAGCACGCTCTGGTCGTGGGTTTATGGACCGCCCGGGCGACACCGGTACTCGCTCTGGGTGCGGCTAAGCACTCCGGTTGCGATTACGTCAAAATTTTCTCAATTAGCGCAACGAAAAGAGCGTGTTGCACCCAGATGAGACCGGCGCGCCGAAAGCTAGCCACTCTCCGCAACACTTCGAGCACACCAAGCGAAACCTCCCACTTCGAGCGCTGTTCACAGCGCTCGTTGCGTGAGCCCGGCCGTGAGCGCCGGCCGAGGTGGCCGTCCTCAGGCCACAGCGCGGCCCGAAAAGTAAGCCTGGGCCTCGTCGACGGTGGCGAAAACGTTGACCACCCGGTGCAGGCCCACCATCTCCAACACCCGCTGGACTGATGGTCTAGCCGCACAGACGACCGCTTCACCGCCCTGTTCACGCGTCCGGCGTATGGTGCCGATCAGCGCGCCGAGCCCGGCGGAGTCAACAAAAGGCACGGCCGACAGTTCGAATATCACCTTCTTGGCGCCGCCAAGATGAGCGACGGACTCGCGGAACTCCACCACCGTGAGGTGCTCGAGGTTGCCCGTCAAGTGACAGACTACGCCGGCCTCGTCTTCCTCGAATGTGACACTCACGCCGGGGCTCCTTTCAACCGGCCCAATTAAATCAGGCCGTACCCGAAATGCTGCCTCACCAATCTGAAGTGGACCGCGACGTTATCTTAAGAGCAACGCGATGAAGGCCACGGAGGCCGCTCACAGAGTTCGCGAAACTACCGGCTGAGAAGAGGACCGCCACTCCTGGCTTATCGCCCGCCGCAGTTCGGCTGCTCAAGGTCTTCTGGCGCGAGCGGTGGGTCTCGTTCCCAAGCGATGCGCGCTTTGCGAACCTCGGCGCGCCTAATCGTCCGTGTTGACCATGTGGCTCGAAGCAGCGGTGAAGTAGCTGAGGATCTGGGCTTCGTCGAAGGCACTGACGTGGGCTTCCTTGACCGCGGCAGTCATATGCTCGAGCCAGCGGTCGCGTTCCTTGGCGCCGATCTTGAACGGGAGGTGCCGGGCTCTCAACCGCGGGTTCCCCCGCTCCTCGTCGTACTGACGCGGTCCACCCCAAAACTGGGCAAGGAACAAGCAAAGATGCCGCCGAGGGGGTTCGAGATCTTGCGGGTAAAGAGGACGCAGCACTTCGTCCTTGGCCACGGCGGCGTAGAAGCGCTCGGTTAAGGTTTCGAAAAACGCCATCCCGCCAAGGCGTTCGTACATGGTCTTTGGTGGCACGCTTTACCTGCTGGCCCTTCGGGTTGTTTGGCTGGATCACGGGATCGGCGGGCGCAGATCGAGCGGCCGCTTATCAACAAAAATGTTACGGCCTCTTTGGGCCAAGCCTTGACGTGTGCCTGCCTCTGGTGGGGCAAGGCGAGGCCGTAGGATCCGCCCTGTGCGGTGGCCGAGGTTGGTGGCGGTGGCAGTGCTCGGCGCCGCCCTGAGCGGCCCCCTGGCCGGCTGTGGGGGCCACTCGACGGCCAACCCCAAAGCCGACCAGGCCTTCCTCAACTCGGTCTACAGCAACGCCCCCGACATCAGCAGCTACCGCAACGGCAAACAGTTGGTCAGCCTGGGCCAGGTCATATGCGGCGACTTCGACTCTGGGGCGTCCATGCTGGAAGTGAGCGACCGGGTGCCGCTGATAGAGGGGAACGTGTTGTTACCCCCGGGCGACCTCGGGGTGGTGATCTCCGCCGCGGTCGACGAGTTGTGCCCTCAGTTCAAGAGCGTCTTGGGCCAGTAGCGCGCCGCCACCAGCCGGTTGACGGTAACCGGGCCGCCGTCTCTCCAGGAGGCTCTAGGAGGGCCAGGCCGACAGGTAGGTCAGCACCCTGCCTCCACAGGAGAGGTGAGCGCCGTTGGCGAGTTCCCGCTGCTCGTTGCGGCCCAGCTGGGCCCAGTCCTGACCGACCGGGCCTTGCAGGAAAGCCCCGCCTTCCGCCCCCCGGTCCACCAGGTACGTCGACCAGTCCCGGATCTGGACCTCGGCTTGCACCGGCGCCATGCCATGGCTGGCGCCGGCTCGCATGACGATCGCCTGGGCGGCACCCGACTGAACCTCAGGCGCTGAGCCGGGGTCGGCACCGATAAGACAGTTGCGACTGAGCGCCCAGATCGAGCCGTCGTCGGCGAGGAGCACGCCGACGGGAGGTCGCGGCCCGTTGACTTGAGGGGTTCCCGGGCCTATGGGCCGGCCGCAACGCAAACAGTTGAGCACCCGAGGGTGGTTGAAGTGGCCCAGTTCGCACCGCACTCCGACGACCTCAGGTTGGCCGGGGGCGTAGGAAGGGCCGGCCTCGGAGGCGACAGCCAGGGGAGGGCGCCCTGCGGCGAACATGCTCCGCAGGTCCATCGTGGTCCCGGCCGGTGAGGTGCCGGCGGGGGCGGTCGCCGGGGCCGTCAGTGCGCCGGCCACCGTGGCCGCCGGTCCCAGAGCCTCGGCCCCTGCGTCAGCGGGCGCCTGGGTTGTTGTCGCGGGCTCGACGTAGGTCGGGCCGGCAGCTGTGGCCGTCCCGGCCGCAGCCATCCCGGCCGCTGCCATCCCGGCCGCTGTCCCGGCGGCGCCGGCCGCCACCACCTCGGCCGCTCCAGCGGCCCCCGCTCCAACAGCCCCCGCTCCAACAGCCCCCGCCACGCCCGCTCCAACGGCTGCCGTTCCCACCGGCGCCCCGGAGACGGGGGGCGCGCCTTGTGGGGCCGCCGCTACCTGGGGGGCCGCGGCTCCCTGTCCTCCGGCCGTGGGTGGCCTCAGCATCACGAACCCAGACCCGGGGACGGCCCCCACCAGGAGGTCGAACGGGTTGCCCTGCTGGCTCTGGGGAGGGGGAGCGGCACCATAGGGCAGGACGATCAGCGGCCACGGCCGTCCGATCGACGTGACCATCCAGCCGGGCACCGGTTGGGGGGCCAGCCAGCGGCCACTGTCCCAAGCCTGGACAGGCCCATGGAGGAACAAAGTCAGCCCATTGGCGCCCGGCCCTACCACCGCGAATGGCGCCTGTGGCTCCGGGTCGCCGCGTTGCAGGACGGCGATCAGCGAGCTGGCCAACTGGTCCCCTCCGTTCGGTCCCTTGCCGGTCCGCTGTGCCTCATTGACGAGGTGCGTCTGCAAGGCTGCCGATGCTTGCGGCCCGGCCCACACGGCGACGTCGTCATAGCGCGCCACCAATCCGGGACCAGAGAGGACCTCGAGTTTGTCTGGCACGAGCGCCCTACCTCCTCTGCATTGGGTTCCGACTGCGGCTCTCGGCTACACGGCCCCGGTCAGAGGTACGGCTCATGGGACCGGCCGGCCTCACCACTTGGCGGCCGCTTCGTCGAGGCGGTCGGCCACGTCCTTGGCCGTCGAAGGGCGGTTGGCCGGGTCGACTGACAAGCAGCTGGCCACCAGTTCGGCGACGGGCGCAGGCAACTCCAGGACCGCCGGCGCGGAGGCCATAAGTAGCCGCGAAAGGGCCTGTACCACTGGCACGTCCTCAGTCCCCTGAAAGGGGGCCGACCCGGTCACGACCTGGTGGACGGTGGCGCCCAGGGCCCAGACATCGGACCAGCGGCCTCCCTCCCCTCTCAACAGCTGTGGATCCATGTAGGCCAGCGGCGGGTACCCGACGTTGGCCACCGGGCGCTCGCCGTTGGCCAGCGAGGGGGGAGCGAGCACAGCGCCACCGGGAGAACCTGTACCGGAGGTCCCAAACCCCCCGAACGGCGCCGGTCCGCTGCCGTCGTTCGTGACCAGCGCCACGGCTTGGGGACAGATGGCACCGTGGAGTTGGCCCTGCTCGTGCAAAGAGTGTGCCCCACGAGCGGCTGAAGCGATGGCGCGAAGTTGGACTGGCACTTCCATTCCAGGAGGTGGCGATGCCAGCGTCCCGGTGACGGGGGTCGAAGCGCTGACCCAGACCACGGGTCGCTGTGCCCACTCGGCCACGCCGGCTTCGAGCCACGCCGGCAGGTTTTCATTGCGAACGGCGGCCACCGGTTCGAGTCTCGATGTGGCCACGGTCCAAGGGGTCCGGGCCAGGGGGCCGAGGATCCAGATCGTCGCGGGAGCGCCATCGCCACCGAGGCGGGCCGGCCGGCGAGCCCGAAGGCACGGGGTAGTCCCATCCTCGAGCACCGACCCAGTGATCTCGTAATCGGCCAATTGGCTAGCCAACGCGCAGCCTCCTTGGGCGCTCTTTGCTGACGGACCCTACAGCTTTCTACACGCTGATGTCGTTTGTACAGGCTGAGGCCGGTCTCGTGCGCCGCGACTCGATGAGTGGTGGTCCCGCCTTTGCTACGAGGCTAGCGCCAGAGTGGTGATGGCCTTCCTGGTCGTAGCTGAATCAGGCGTGGCGACGAGCCAAACGTCCGACTGGGTCGGCCGTACCCACGCCAGTACACCCATTGCCGTGGTGCCGTTGGCCAGGTGGAAACGGTAGTCCCAGGCCACGGTGGCGTTCGCCACCTTGGTCGGCGTGACCGAGCTCACCTGGTACTTGTACCCGAGGAAAGTCCCGACTATCTCCGGAGGATGCCTATAAGCGTCCGGGGCCCGCCCCGCCTGGGTCACTGACTCTCCGACCCCTCCACCGGGCCCCGAGTAGTAGGTGTCCCCTGCGACGTCGCTCATGAAGTCCTTGAGCGACCAGTTCCCGGGCACCGAGAAACTCGCATATATCCCGGGGACCGACTGCCATCCCGCGGGTACGGGCGGCTTGACCGTCGGGTAGTTCCCGTTCATGCCGAGAGCAGCCCACACGACAACGCCGAGGCAGATGGGGCAGAACGCCAACAACGCCACCCACCGCCAGAGCCGGCGCCGGTCCTCTTTAGTGGGAGGGTCGATGCGGGGGTCGTGCCGTCGAGGCGCTGACGGGCCGCGGCCCACGGAGGCGCCGATAAGCGCGTCGGCACCGGCGTAGCCCCTGGCGGGCCGGCTCGCGGCACCCATCCCCACCGTGGGTTGGCCGGCGCCGGTGAGGTCGATCATGTCCTGGCCGGCCGCGTCGTGCCCGACCCCGTCCTGAGCGGGCCCGTCCTGAACGGCCCCGTCCTGAACGGCCCCGTCCTGAACGGCCCCGTCCTGAGCGGCCCCGCTCTGGCCCGCGGTCTTCCGGCCCGCTCGCTTCCGGCTCCCTCCGCCCCGGCCGTTGCCGGCCGGCGGGGGCCCCGGCTGGCCGCCCCGAGCCCGGGTGTCAGCCATTACCAAGCCGTTCGGCTACGGCCGGACCTGCCGCTTCCCGGCCATCGGAGCATGTCCCGAGCACGTCGAGGCGGTGGTCGATGCTCACGAAACCGTTGGCCGCCGGCAGGCCACGCAGGTGACTCACAAGGACGACCCTACCGCGCTTATCCCCGAGAGGATTT
>JASHVH010000012.1 GCA_030039575.1 Acidimicrobiales bacterium
CGAACACCATGGTCAAGTTCTTCCCCATCGTGCTGGTCGTGCTGGTGTTGCTGGCGGTCGGCTTCCGTTACCTCATATCGACTCCCAGCGGCAGGGTGGCCTGGGACACCACCAAGCTCAAGGTCCCCATTTTTGGGCCGCTCATGCGCAAGACCGCCCTGTCACGTTTCTCCTCGACGCTGTCGGCGCTGTTGAAGGCCGGCGTGCCTGTGCTGGAATCTCTCGAGATCACCAGGGAAGCTTGTGGCAACGTGGTAGTGGCCAGGGGCATCGACTCCATCATCGACAGCGTGAAGCGGGGCGAGCCGATTGCCCGGGGCTTGACCGACCACCCGGTTTTCCCCGCCATGATCTCCCACATGATCAGCGTCGGGGAGGAAACCGGGAGCCTGGACGACATGCTGGCCAAGGCATCGGCCTTTCTCGACGGGGAGGTCCAGCGCACGGTGAGCTCGCTGACCTCGCTCTTGGAGCCTCTTTTGATCGTCGTCCTGGGTGGCGCCGTGGGCAGTATGATCATCTGCCTCTACCTTCCCATGTTCAACGTGGCCAAGCTCGTCAACGGGAACAGTTAGGCCGTCTTCGGATTTCCTCTGAACGTGCTGGCGGTGTTTTGCTGGCCGCCGGCTCGACCAAACATCGCGCATTGCGGGAACCTCCGACGACGGCAAGGTCCGTCACGTGTCGTAAGGGGCCCCCTGGTTTACTGACCAGGGGGCTCTCGCCTGTCCGGGGGTTGCTGCGGGAGTGGCGTTTGCCCCTCCCGTGAAAAGTCATAGCGTTCGGGCTACAGCGAATAAATAGTCACTCCACGAATTGTCCACGATGGCCATAAAGGCCAGCCACGTCTCGTGGGTGATCTTCTTGGGCTAATCAGCTTCGCAAATACGGACGGCGCGGGCCGTCTATAACCACCGCTTTCGGGACCTGGCGGGCTCGTCCGGGACAGGGTCGTCGCTTCACATAGATGGCGGGCGTATTTCGCCCCGTCAGACTTATTCCGATAATGTCCACAAATCCAGAGAAATCGCCGAACAATACCTTAAAGCCTGGCCGGGCCGGGCCGAAACTAATTGGGAGCGAACACCAGAGCCAAGCACCCGAACACTCGTTGTGCGAGGGAGCCGAGCCCCGGGGCTTTCCGGGCGGGCCCGATAGGGCCTTCGGGCACGCTCGAAACTCAACCAATTACAGAAAGGAAAATAGTGCTCAAGCAGTTGAAAGAGCGGCGCCAGAGCGAGGAGGGCTTCACCCTCATCGAGCTCATGGTCGTTGTGCTGATCATGGGTATCCTCATGGCGATCGCCATCCCGACGTTCCTGGCAACCCGGGGCAGCGCCAACGATGCCGCTGCTAAGTCAAATGCTACCAACGCCTTTACCAACGAGAAGGCCTACTACGCCAGCAACCAGGTGTTCGTCACGGCGGACACCGCCGGCGACACGCTCGACGACTCGCTCCCGTGGGGTGCTGTTTCAGCGACCGCCGATCAGGGCAACGTCGAAGCCGTCGCGTCTGAAGTTAGTTCATCCACGACCGATAATGCCGTTGTCGTTGAGGCGCTGTCCAAGTCCGGTAACTGCTTCTACATCCTGGACGAGGAGAACTCCAGTTCGGCCATCATTGGTTACGCCGTGTCTTCTGGCGGTTGCTCTACATTCACGCCGAGTGGCACCGAAACTATCAGCACCTCCGCCAGCTCGTCACCCGTGCAATCCCTCGCATCAGGGACAACCGAACCGACCTGGTACCAGGCCTGGTAAGCAACCCCTCCTGGTCGTAAGGCTGACCGGGAAGTGATGCGAAATAGGTGCCGAGGCCTCGGCCTCGGCACCTGCCCGTTAAGGTCTCGTTTTACCGTTGCGCACGCATATCCGCAGCAACGGCAATTCCTGAGTAGATGGAGCACTACTACAGGCGTCCAGCCGGATGCCGACACCTACTCAGAAGCAGTAAAAAACAGTTCTCCTCACAGGTTGAGACCGGCTCGGCGGGAACAGTGCCAAAAGGTGCTGGGCCAGCGGGCCGACGGCGACCACGGAGCCCTTGATAGAACGGCCGGGTTGCCCGGGCCCAAATGGCCCGCACCTGAAACCGACACAAAGAAGGACCAACATGCTTAAGCACCTCAGCCGGCGGCGCCGTGACGAGGACGGCTTCACGCTCATCGAGCTCATGGTCGTCGTGCTGGTCATGGGCATCCTGATGGCTATCGCGCTCCCTAGCTTCCTGGGCACGCGTGCAAATGCAGACGATGCCTCGGCCGAGTCCAACGTGACAAACGCGTTGACTAACGAGAAGGCGTACTACGCCTCAAACGGCGTTTTCGAGGACCTTACCAACGGGAATGGGCCCGGCAGTCAGGCGGCGGGGCTCGACCCGACGTTGCCGTGGAGCGGGACGGATGCGGTTGTCGCCGGGCAGGTGACGGCCATGGCCGGGACGGTATCGGGCACAGGTGTTTTCCAGCCGGTCTCTCCGGCGGGTGGGGACGGCCCGGCGCTCCTCTTAGAAGCCGGCTCGCGCACGGTGCCTGATTGCCTCTACGCAGCAGATTACGAAGACACTTCCGTCGACCCGCCGGTCTCGATAATCGCGTACGCGAACTCCGAGAACGCAGCCGGCTGCGCCGGGACAAACGTGACCTTCCCTTCGTCGGAGCCTTCGACCTCTGCGGGCACCGCAGCCCAGCACATCGAAACGGGGCCCTCGATAAGTGCTTCAGATTGGTTCGCGTCGTGGTAACGGCGTTGGTGACAACAGGACATCTTTATTCAAGGGGCACCGCCGAATGACCGATATTGCAACCGTGACCGAGTCGAATAATGGAAAGCGCCTCGGCCAGTTCCTCTCGAAGAGTGGGCTGGCTCACCTAAAAGGCGCAAGAATGGGGCCCAGGACCGCCAGGATCGGCCTCGATATCGGGTCCTCAGCGGTGCGAGCCGCCGAGGTGGCGGGAGAAGCGGGAAACAGCCGGGTGACCCGCTTCGCACAGGTGGGCCTGCCGTCTGGGGCGGTCGTGGACGGCGAGGTACGGGACCAGGCCACGGTGACCGCGGCCATCAAGCGGCTCTGGGCCGAGGGCGGGTTTCTCCGGCGAGAAGTCGTTGTCGGCATTAGCAGCCAGCGCAGCATGGTGCGCCAGGTCGAGATGCCCAAGATGGGATCCACCGAATTGCGTTCGGCCCTCCGCTACGAAATGGGTGGTCTCCTCCCTATCCCCGTGGAGCAATCGGTTTTCGACTTCGTGGAGCTGGGCCCTGGGAAACCGAAAGACGGCGGAAGTGAAACCACCCGGGTCCTGTTGGTTGTGGCGCAACGAGAGATCGTGACCGACCACATCAACGTCGTCAAGCGGGCCGGCTTGAAAGTGCGGGCGGTCGACTCGTCACCCTTGGCCTTGCTGCGGGCATACCCGCCAGCCGACGACAGCCTCGAGGTGATTGTGTCTGTGGGCGCGCAACTTGTCGTGGTGGCGGTACGCCAGGGCGCCACGCCGAGGTTCCTCCGCACGGTCACTAGAGGCGACCAGAGCTTTGCCACTGTCCGGCTCGACGAAGCGGCCGCCGCACCCGAGAACGGCCCGGCGCCGGCCGTGACCGGGACCTTCAAGCTGGGGGCCCTCAGTGTTACCACACCCAAGCTTGACCCGACCGTTGAAGAGGTGAGGAGCTCTATCGAGTACTTCCTCTCCTCCGACCCCCAGGCGCGCCTACAGGGTATTGCGCTGACTGGCGGAGGTGCTTTGGCGGGCGGGATGACAGGCCGTTTCGCCCGGGCGCTCCGGATGCCTGTGCGCACCGCTACGATCGGCCTCGACTACGATGCCACCGGCTTGGATTTGACGGAGCCACAGTTAAGGGAGGCCAGCTCTAGGTGGGGAGCCGCAGTCGGCTTGGCATTGTGGGGGACCGGTGACACTCCGGCCATATCGCTCATACCCGCCGAGATCAAAGAACGCCAGCAGTACCACCGGGCTCTGACCGCGTCTGCGGCCGGTCTGGCGGTCGTCGCCCTGGCACTCGGTGGCGTCTCTTACACCCGCGTCCATGATGCGTCGATAGTGGCCGCTCAGGTGAACGCCGAGAACGCGGAGGCGTCGACGCTGCAAGCCTCGATAACCAGGCTCGAGCCTTACGTGGCCATCCGGAGCGAGTTGGAGGCCCGCCGCGGGCTCGCCGTTCAGGCCTTGGCCGGCGATGTCGACTGGGTGGGGCTCGTCAACCGCATCGACGCCGCCCTTCCCCCAGGCGTAGCTATAACTTCCTTGAGCCTTTCCCGTTCTACGACAACGGCCGACGGGACAACCGAAGGCACTCCCGCCTCCGGCACGAGCGACATCGGCCAGATAAGCATGTCTTTGACTACCAACGGTGGGGCTCCTTCAGTCGCCCAGTTTGTGCGCCAGATGTGGTCCGTTCCCGGCCTGTACGGGCTGTGGGTCTCTTCCACAAGCAGCGGGCAGGGCACTAGCGGAGCGGCTGGCACGACCTTCGCCGCCACAGCGAACGTAACCAGCCGGGCCCTTTCCGACCGGGCGACAAATCTTCCAGGAGGACAGCGATGATCCGGCGTGTCGTGTTGATAGCAGCAACTGGCCTTGTCGTGGTCGTCGCGGCCTGGTTCGGGCTGTTTTGGCACCCCGAGACCTCGCACCTGAGTGCGCTCGAGGACCAGCGCTCCCAGGCGATGGAAACCGTCGGCCAGCTGGAGGGCCAACTGGCGGGATTGAAAGCGCTCCAGTTGAAGACCCCGGCCGAGAAAGCGGCCTTGACCAAGCTGGAGAAAGCAGTCCCCGAAGGGCCGAGCCTTGACCAGTTGCTGGATTCTCTCAACACGGCCGCTGTCCACGCCGGCGTCACGCTTACGTCGGTATCCGCCCCAACTCCTGCCGGTTGGGCGGGGGCAACCACCGGGGAAACCAGCGCCGTGACTGCCGGCGGCCCTCAGTCGATCACACTCTCCGTCGCGGTCAACGGCAGCAATGCCGACGTCCTTCGGTTCGTGACCGCCCTCGACTCCCAGCCGCGTCTTTTCGTCGTCGACAACTTTGTGCTAAACGGCACGGTCCAGACCGGCGGTGTGCAGGCGACCACGGGTGGCACTTCGCTGTCAGTACAGGCTTTCTACGTCTCTGCCGCTTCGGGCGACCCGGCCTCGCTGCTGGTCCCTACAGGAGCCCCGGGCTAAGGGTCGCAAATCCCGTTCGCGCCGCCCAGGCCGCTAAGAGTGGTCTCCCGAATGCTACTTACCGTCCGCCTTGATAAATACGCGTAAAAACAGAAGGACATCCAGCTTCAGCCACCAGGCACCGACAGCCCGATGTTGATAAGCCGCTAATACTTTACCGATTTCGCCGGGATTGCGAACTTTTCCAGTGAGACTCTGGGCTCTTTCCACGGCTGCCACAATAAATCAAGAGAGGCGACAGTCCCGGTAATCGCGACGCCAGGTGTGGGACCCCGGCCAGACCGATGAAGGTCCGCCCCCGCCAAAAGGAGTGAGCCCTGAGAGGCGAAGCGCCGGCCAACGAGACAAAGAGGACGGAAGAGGATATGAAATCTCGCCATTGTGCGACGCGCCGTGCTGTGGCGCGCTCGAGGCGGCGCGGCGACGGCGGTTTCACCCTGATCGAGGTGGTAATCGCCATCACACTCCTCGTGGCCGTAATGATCCCGTTTTCGGCCGCGTTCATCACCTCTTATGGGGCAACTGTCGGCTCGCACGCCAGGGAAGTTGCCGCCATGCTTGCCGACACGGCGCTCGACCAGGCCAGAGCCCTCGACGCCACTGATCAGCAGAGCGGCTGCCCGCTGCTCGCCGGCCGCAGCGGGAGCGCCGTCCAGGCCGAATGGAGCTCGCCCGCTCTCGGGACGACCCAACTTCTAGCCCAAACCGCCCAGGCTTCAGACACGAGCGAGCCCTGTCCCGGCAGCGCCACGACGCCGCTGCCTACCTCCCCGCAGTCCCAGACTGTTAGCGGCCACACCTTCCAGGTGTACTACTACGTCGGTACATGCTGGGAGACGGCCAGCACCTCGAGCTCCAACACTTGCACCAACCCGGCGAACCCGCCGTCATCGGATTACCAGATGTACCGGGTGATCGTCGCCGTCACATGGTCAATGCCAAACAGCGGCTGTGCCAACTCCGCCTGTTACTACGTCGCTTCCAGCTTGTTCAGTACCAGTGCCAACCCCACTTTCGATGTCAACCCCACGATCCCCTACATCGACAGCGCCGACAACACTACGTTTACCATTTACAGCCTCGGGAACTTCCAGGTCACGACTACGGGGTTCCCGCCGCCGACATACACCGACGCCAGCTATGGCAATGGAGCGTGTACTGAGTCGACACTGCCATCTGGGATCAGCCTTTCGTCAACCGGGCTGTTGTCGGGCACCCCACCGTCGGGCTCGGCCGGTACGTACACGGTCTGCATAACAGCGACCAACGCGGACGGGACCGGGAACCAGACGTTCACGCTCACCGTCGTGAAGGTCCCGACGTCGATGGCGATCGCCGTCAACGGTTCCGCCTCCGCGTCGGTCACGTACGGCACGGCTGCCACCCTGTCCGAGTCGGGCCTTCCTACCGGGGCTCAAGGGGCCACAGGCACGGTCACCTTCATGTCCGGCAGCACGACGCTGTGCACGGTTACGCTGCCCGCCAGTAGCTGCAACACCCCGGCCACTCTGACGCCGGGGACCTACCCGGTCACAGCTCTTTATTCCGGTGACAATGCCTACCTCGGCTCGACCTCCAGCGGGGCCACGCTGACCGTGAACCAGCTCTCGACCTCGATGTCGATCACGGTGCACGGCGCGACTTCCCCGTACACAATGAACTACGGTTCCACGGCGACGCTGGCAGAGTCCGGGCTGCCCGGATCAGTCACAGGAACGGTGACGTTCACATCAGGCGCCTCCACGCTATGCACTGCCACACTTCCGACCACCAGTTGCTCG
>JASHVH010000128.1 GCA_030039575.1 Acidimicrobiales bacterium
CGGCCGGGGGAGTTTGTCGAGGTCACTTTCGGCCAGCTCGGACTCGCCCGCCGCTCTCAGCCGCTAGCCGCACGCAAGTGGAAGGCCCACACGATCGACGAGATCCCGCGGAAGAGGGCATAAAAACCGACCCAGAGCAAAAGCAGTGAAGCGCGAGCAGGGAAGTATTGCTGCGCGGCCCAGAAGCCAAGGAACAATTCTAGGAGACCGGCAAGCACGCCCAGCCACCAAACCGAATTAATACCTTGGCTGGCAATTGACGTCACGAGGTCCAGTGTCCCTTTGAAGATCAAGAGGAACCCCAGCGCATCTGCAATGGCAACAAACGTGCCGATGGGGTCGATGAACGACCATATCGCCGCGATCACGAAGAATATCCCCAGGAGGGCCCTGGCCCACGCCCAGCTGTCCATCACGGAGGCGACAAAGAACTCCTCGACTGCCGAGATAAGGAAGACGACGCCTAGCAAGATGCCGACAGTGGTTACTGACCGTAAGTTCATTTGGAGGACAATTACCGCTATCAAGAACCACACCAGGCCGGCTACCAGGAACGCCCACCAGGGCCCGAGCGTTTGTTTGACCGCGTCGCGAACTTGCGAGTAAAGCATAAATGGTCCTTTCAGTTGTTTGTGGCGCGAGAGCTCGAATTCAGGGATTGACGCGCGGGCCGCCGTCGGCTGCCCCCCATGCGTTCGAGGTCGGCGTCCCGTCCTGGTCCTCGGAGCTGCCGGGCCTGGTCGACGCTGAGGCTCTCGCCGCCGTCGCCCGCCTGGCCAGCCCTAGGTAATTGGTGGAGCCGCACATCCAAGAACCTCGAGTGCGCTAGCGTGCTCGGCATAAGGAACGACTTTGGCACCTGTCAGTCCGCCCTCACCACTTCCCCCTTCGCGAAAGCACGCCCTGCCAGACCGCTGGAGGACGTCGGCCATTGTGTAGCGCCTGAGACCTACGTCGTCCCTGCCGGCCCACTCGCGTCGAGCCGGTAGCCGGGATGGTGGAAGAAGCGATGGCGTCCCAACGAGTGGAGCAAATGCAGGAAGCGCCGCCATGGTTGTCTCTGAGCTCGCCGGCCCCGGCCGGGGCGGCGCACTCCACCCTGCGCGGTAGCCCCTTTCCCCCGATTGCCGACTACGGTTTTATCTCGGACTGCGAGGTCACGGCGCTTATTGCGTCCAGCGGGAGCGTCGAATGGATGTGCCTGCCCCGTATGGACGGGCCGAGCGTGTTCGGTGCCATCTTGGACCGGGACGCCGGTTTTTTCCGAGTGGCGCCGGCCGATACGACGGTGCCGTCGGGCCGGCGCTACCTTCCTGGGACCATGGTGCTGGAGACGACCTGGGACACTCCCTCGGGTTGGGCCGTGGCCCGTGACGTCTTCCTCATCGGGCCCTGGAGGCACAGCTCCACCCGGTCCGAGAGCCACAAGCGGGTGCCCACCGACAACGCCGCAGAGAGAGTCCTCCTGCGAACGGTGCGCTGCCTCAGCGGGACGATCGATTTCCTCATGGAATGCGAGCCCGCGTTCGACTATGGGCGGCGCCGTGGGGTCTGGCATCACACCGGCGAAGGCTACGGGCATGCCGAGGTCAGCCCCGGCGACGAAGGCCCCGTCCTCCGCCTGACCAGCGACATGAACCTGGGTTTCGAAGGCCCCCGGGCCCTGGCCCGGCGCCGGTTGCGGGGCGGCGACCAGGTGTTCTGTGCCCTTTCTTGGGACGCCGCATCCCCACCGGAGACCTTCGCCGACGCCCACGCCCGCCTGGCGCGCACCGGCGACTTTTGGCACGAGTGGATCAGCCGAGGCAACTTCCCCGATCATCCCTGGCGGACGTACCTGCAGCGCTCGGCGTTGACCCTGAAAGGGCTGATATACGCGCCTACCGGTGCACTGATGGCGGCCGCGACGACATCGTTGCCAGAAACCCTGGGCGGCGAGCGCAACTACGACTATCGGTTCAGCTGGCTCCGGGACTCGACGTTCATGTTATGGGGCTTGTACACACTGGGTTTCGACCGGGAAGCGGACGATTTTTTCTATTTCATTGCCGACGTGGCCGAGGAAGACCCGAACCTCCAGATCATGTACGGCATCGGCGGCGAACGGGAGTTGACCGAGCACACTCTCGACCACTTGTCCGGCTACGAAAGTTCGCGACCCGTGCGCATCGGCAACGGCGCCTGGGACCAGCGCCAGCACGACATTTGGGGCGTCCTCTTGGACTCGGTCCTGCTGCACACTCGTTCCCATGAGCGCCTGGACGAGCGGCGCTGGCCCATGCTGAAGGCCCAGGTCGAAGCGGCGCTGGCGAATTGGCGCCAGCCCGACCAGGGTATCTGGGAAGTGCGCGGCCCCCCGCAGCACTTCACGGCGTCAAAAGTACTTTGCTGGGTGGCAGCCGACCGCGGCGCCAAATTGGCGGAGATGCGCGGCGAGCAGGAAAACGCCGTGCCGTGGCGCCAAGCTGCCGATGAAATCCACGCCGACGTGTGCGCCAATGGCACGGACGACCGCGGCGTGTTTTGCCAGTATTACGGGACCACCGCGCTGGACGCTTCGGTCCTGCTTATACCGTTGCTCGGGTTCCTGCCACCGGCAGACCCGCGTGTGAGGGCTACGGTGCTGGCGATAGCGGACGAGCTGACGGAGGACGAACTGGTCTTGCGTTACCGGGTCGAGGAGATAGACGACGGCTTCAGTGGCGAGGAAGGTACGTTCACCATCTGCTCGTTCTGGTTGGTATCGGCATTGGCCGAGATCGGGGAGGTGGCCCGGGCCAGGGCCCTGTGCGCCAAGCTGCTCTCGTTTGCCAGCCCGTTGCACCTTTATGCCGAAGAGATAGACCCTCACAGTGGTGCTCACCTCGGGAATTTCCCTCAGGCATTTTCGCACCTGGCCCTCATAAATGCGGTAATGCACATAATCAGCGCCGACGAGAGGGCGTAAGCGGCTCGGTACCTTTACCGAAATCAGGCAGCCAAATCAGATGGAATTGACAGGGGAGAGAGGTGGCTGGCCCGTAAGCACGCGCACTACCTCCTCGGCGGCGAACTCACGCACCGTCCACATCGACTCCTCGGAATAGTAAGCCGCGTGGGGCGTGATGATGACGTTTTCGAGTGTGAACAACGGGTTGGTCGGTTCCCAGTCGCGCACCTTGGCCGGTTCCTCCTCGATGTCATCGACAGCCGCGCCTGCGATCCACCCTTCTTTCAGCGCCTGGTAGAGGGCGGCGTCGCCGACGATAGGCCCCCGGGCGGTGTTGACGAGGAAAGCGCTCGGCTTCATCCGGCGCAGGCGCGCCTCGTCGAACAGGTTACGCGTGCTCGGTGTGAGCGGTGCCTGGACGACCAGGAAGTCCGATTGCTCCAGTAGTTCGGCGAAAGAGACCGACCGCGCCCCACACCTTTGCATTTCGGCCGCCGGCACGTAAGGGTCGTGCGCTACCACCGCGAGGCCGAACCCGACCGCCCGGGCCGCGATCGCTTGGGCGATGGCGCCGAAGGAGAGCAGACCGAGAACCCGTCCGCGGAGCCGGTGCACAGGTTGGCCTGATTGCCAGCGCCAGACGCCGGCCCGGGTTTCTCTATCGTAGGTGCGGAGCTTGCGGGCCTCCGCCAGAAGGAGCGCCATCGCATGATCGGCCACTTCGTCTTGGCACCAGTCGTTGGGGACGTTGGTGACGAGGATATGGCGGCGGGTCGCCGCGTCTACATCGACGATGTCCACACCCGTCCCGTACCGGGCGATGACCCGGCATTGTTCCAGAGCGTCGATCACCCGGGCGCTTATAGGTGCGTATTGGGCAATTACAGCCCGTGCCTCCCGCGCCACTGCTATGACATCGTCCTCGCTCTTGCATTGGGCGGCCACCAGTTCGAGGCCCGCGTGCTCGATAATGGCCCGCTCGATGTCCACGTCCCCGTAGTCGTAATCAGCGATGACGACCGTCTGTGTCCCTTCGTCAGGCATCGTTTCTCCCTAGTCTTTGGTTGAAGCCGGGTTCTGGCCTACGCTCGGCCGTCCGGTGCTCAGGTGATGGCCGCCCCGTCCGACGTGCTCCCTGCCACCCGCGAATACAGCGAAAGGATGCCCGTGCCGTGCCGGGGAGGCGGTGGCGACCAATGCCGCCGGCGCTCGGCCAGCACGGCCTCCACATCGGCCTCGGGGAGAGGCCCACCCTTTATGCCTACGATCGAAAGCCGCCGTTCGGGGATGTTCACCTCGATCAAGTCGCCGTCCTCGACGAGGGCGATAGGCCCTCCTTCGAGAGCCTCGGGGGCCACATGGCCGACGCAGGGCCCCTGCATCGCCCCTGAGTAGCGCCCGTCGGTTACCAGAGCCGTCGTGGTGTTGAGCGTCGGGTCCGAGGAGATGATCGTCGACGCGAAGTACATCTCCGGCATCCCGTTGGCCCGGGGCCCTTCGTAGCGGACCACGATCACGTCTCCGGGCGTGATTTGCCGCTTGAGCAGCGCGTCTATCACGGTGTCTTCGAAATCGAAAGTACGCGCCGGCCCGACGTGGACGTGCATCTCGTGGGGGACGGAAAAGGACTTGATCATGGCACCTTCGGGGGCAAGGTTGCCGCGCAGCACAGCGACACCTCCGTCGGTCCAGAAGGGGTCGCTCCGGGGGTGAATGATCTGGTCCTTGGACAGCTTGAGGTTGTTCAGGTAGCCGAGCCGCTCGCCGAAGAAGCGGCCGCGTTGGACCTCGTCAAGGTTCTCACCCACGGTTTTTCCCGTAACTGTGAGGCAATCCAGGTGGAGCTCGTCGCGCAGCTCGAGCATCAGCGCCGGGACCCCGCCTGCGTACCAGAGGTACTCGACCGGGTACTTGCCCGTAGTTTTCACGTTGACGAGTACCGGCACGCGACGGTGGATGCGGTCGAAGTCGTCGATCGTGACCTCCACGCCCGCCTCGCGGGCGATGGCCGGCAGGTGGATGAGAGCGTTGGTGGACCCACCAATGGCGGCATGTAAGGCGATGGCGTTCTCGAAGGCGGCCCGGGTCAGTATCCGGCGGGGCGTCAGGTTTTCCTCCACCAACCTGACGGCCTGTTTGCCCGTCGCCCGGGCATAGCGCAGGAGCTTGGTCAGCGGCGCCGGCGTAAGGGCCGAACCCGGCAGCGCCAACCCGAGCGCCTCCGCCAGGACCTGGCCGGTACTCGCGCTCCCCATGAACTGGCAGGCACCGCAGGTGGGGCAGGCACCGTGCTGGGCCAGCTCGAGGTCGTCCATCGGCAGCTCCCCGCGCTCGACCGCCGCTCCCATAGACCACATCTCGTTGGACGTGACGTAATCGGGGGCGTTCAATTGCGTGCCACCAGGCAGGTGGATGGCGGGCAGGTCACATCGAGCGATGGCCTGGAGGTGGGCCGGGACCGACTTGTCATTGCCCGAGATGGCGACCATGCCGTCGTGGGGATGGCCGAGGGCGTGGATCTCGACCATCGCCGCCATGATGTCCCGGGACACCAACGAGTAGCTCATACCGTCAGTGGCCTGGACGACGCCGTCGCAGATGTCGCTTACGTTAAAAACACCCGGTTTCCCGCCCGCTTCGAAAACCCCGTTGCTGACCTCTTCGATCAACGGCCCAAAATGAAAGGTACCCGGGTGGCCCATGCCGTACGCGCTCTCGACGAGGACCTGGGGCTTGGCCAAGTCCTCGTCGGTCCAGTTCATCCCGAGGCGAAGGGCGTCACCTTGGTGGTTGACGCGGCGCAGGCGTTGACTACGAAGACCGTTTGAAGCCGGCGGCATTGGCCTCACCCTCCTGCAGTTACGCTGTCGGTGCAGGGCCGTTCCCCGCCCACGTAAGAATTCTGCCCCTTGCCCGCTCCACTCTGCATAGAGGGCCTCGATATCGGGGACCTGGATATTGAGGAACGCGCTGGTCCGGCCTGAACAGGTCGCCGCTCCGGTTAACAGGTGCCCGGCCCGTCCCGTTGGCCACAGCCCGAGGCGGTGGCTAACGACAGCACGAGAAACCGGCTGGCAGCAATGACAGCGGGCGGCCAGGGCGCCATTGTTCTTAGGTGAGGTGTTCTGGCCGTGCCGGCCGGGCCGGCCGGCTAGCTGAGGAGCTGACGAGGTGACGAGGTGGACGAGGTGGACGAGGTGCACGAGGTGACGACAGAGCTGGGAGGCAGCGCCATGGGCGCCCTTAGGTGCCGGGACGGGCGCCTGGCCTGGTTGAACAACGGCCGGGGCCGTTACCACGAGGCGCTGGCGGCGGCCGAGCAGGCGGGGGCCGGCCCCGACGAGGTGGGCCCGTCGACCTGGGCGGTGGTGGAGCTGGTCGAGGCGGCGGTGCGCACGGGCCAGGGGGCCAAGGCGGCCGCCGCCCTGGCCCAGCTGGTGGAGGCCACCCGGGGGAGCCAGGGGGACTGGGCCCTCGGGGTCACCGCCCGGTCCCGGGCCCTGGTCGGCCAGCCGGGCACCGAGGCCCTCTACCGGGAGGCGGTCGAGCGCCTGGGGCGCAGCGGGGACGGCCTGGAAGCGGCCCGGGCCCAGCTGGTGTACGGCGAATGGCTGCGCCGGGCGGGCCGGCGGGCCGACGCCCGTCACCAGCTCAAGCTGGCGGCCCAGGCCTTTTGCGCCCTGGGGGTGGACGGCTTCGCCGACCGGGCCCGGCGGGAGCTGGCGGCCACCGGGGAGACGGTGCGCCGGCGCAGCGTGGAGACCTTCGGCGAGCTCACCCCCCAGGAGGCCGAGATCTCCCGCCTGGCCGGGGCCGGCTACACCAACCCCGAGATCGGCCTGCGGCTGTTCCTCAGCGCCCGCACCGTCGAGTGGCACCTGGCCAAGGTGTTCACCAAGCTCGGGATCAGCTCCCGGCGCCAGCTGCGCCAAGTACTGCGGCCGGCCGACCTCGGCGGGGTCGTCCCGGCGGCGTAGCGACTTGGACGCCGAGAACGGAGCCGGCTGCTTTTCGACCGGACCGGTACCGGCGATCAGTCCCGACGTGAATTCAAAAGCGAAAGGGCCAAAACAATGGACTGGCTATTTTCGAACCAGTGGTCGGAGAGTGACGTCCGTCATCCATCGGGTCAGTATTACCACGATCATGACCAGGGATTAATTAGGGCAGGCGCCGCCGTGGGTGGTGGCGCCCATTTCAGCGCCATCGAGATGTGGTTGGTCCGGCTGGCGTACGAGGACATGGCGGCGAAGTCGAGCTGCAAAAAGTGCGGGGCCCCGCTCGGCCGGGAACTTCGCTTCGTCCCGCCAGACGAGTACGACCCACCATGGTGGCGCCTCTTAGTAGTGACGAGGTGCAGCGGCTGGAGAAGGCACCGTCACAGCGCCGGCGTCGCCGAGGCGTCGAAAGACCTCCTGTTCGGCCCGTTCGAGTTGAGCTAACTGCGAGCGCTCTGCCGCTTATACAGCGGGCGGCTACCCCGGGTTCGTGCGCGGTTGGTGGGGGGTGGCGCTGGTCGCACGCACCCCCACTCAAGGCTTCCGGTTGTGACGGGTTAGGCGGCGACGGGTTCCGTATTGCCCGTATTGGACGTGGCGGGCTGGGCGGCGGTGACTACCTCCACCTTGCGGGGCTTCGACTGCTCCGCCACTGGCACTGTGAGGGTGAGAACGCCGTTGTCATAGCGAGCTTCGGTGCGCTCGCCGTCGAGGTTTTCGCTGAGCGCCAGACGACGGGTGAAGCTGCCGCGGGGCCGCTCAGAGACGATCACCCGGCTGTCCTCGGGAACCGCCGGACGTCGCTCGGCCTTGATCGTCAGCGTGCCGTTCTCGAAGGTTACGTCTACCGAGGCGGGATCGACGCCCGGGAGGTCAAGCTGCAACAGGACGTGGTCGTCCTCCCGATAGGCGTCCATAGCCATCCAGGGCTGGCGGCCGTTGATCGTGACGCTCCGGGTCAGCCGGTCAAAGTCACGAAAGGGATCGAAACGCATCAACATCTCTGAGTATCCTTTCTATTGTCCCGGCAACTCCGGAACACTCCTT
>JASHVH010000129.1 GCA_030039575.1 Acidimicrobiales bacterium
AAGAGGAGTGGATTGGCTGCCGGGCCCGGACTGGCCCGACTGGTACGTCGAGTGCACGGTGTGTGAGCAGGCCGGACAGGACTTCCCCGACGTGAACGGCGACTACGACGTCATCGTGCTGGACGCGGATCGCCGGGCCAGTGCTGCGCCCGAGACCTGGCCGACGGGGACCCGCAAGTTGCGTGCTCGGAGGAGACCGCTCCTGCTTGGGCCTCGCTCCCGTCCAAGAACCTGCGCTCTGTTTCCCGCCCCGGGCCAGTGCCCAATAGGTCACCCGGTGGTTCAACTCCCCCCGCGGTGGCGTCGCGCATATGGAACGAGCGGTTCAGGAGAGGTTTAACCATGCCGGCGATCCCGCCCGCTGATTCAGTCGGCCATCAGATGGTCAACAATAAAGCCAACGGCAAGCCGACAATCCCCTCGGGGGGGACCAGCTACATCTATTTGGCGGTGGCGGTCGCGTCTGTTGGAGGCATGCTCTTTGGCTATGACACTGGCTGGGTCTCGGGGGCCATCCTCTTCATTCACCAACAGTTCGCTCTAACTGCCGGGGAAGAATCAATCGTTGTTAGCGGAGCTCTTGTCGGAGCTATGTTGAGTTCCGTTGTCGGCGGCGCGTCGTCGGATAAATTCGGCCGCCGTCATCTGCTGCTGGTCGCGGCAGGAATCTGTGTGCTGGGACCAGTCACCACGGCCCTGGCGAACAATTTGCTTGTGTTGATTATCGGCCGCTTCATCACTGGCATAGGCATCGGTCTGGCTTCGTTTACGACCCCATTGTACATTTCCGAAATTGCGCCCGAGCGAGATCGTGGCAGGATGGTCTCCCTCAATCAGGTAGCACTGACCGGCGGCATCATAGTTGCCTATGTGGTGGACCTTGCCTTCTCTGCCTCCGGCCAATGGCGCTGGATGGTAGGGCTTGCGGTGGTGCCCGCCATTCTCCTGGGAGCTGGGATGGCCTTCTTGCCCAATAGCCCACGCTGGCTTGCCAGCAAAGGTCAGGACGAGCAGGCCAAGGAGACGCTGCAGAAGATTCGAGGCACACACGATGTTGAGGCGGAGTACCAGGCGATCCAGGCGGGCATTGCCGAGGAGAAAGGCAGCCGATGGGCCGCTGTATTTAGCGCGGGGGTGCGGCCAGCTCTCATCGTGGGCTTGTCGCTGGCGGTCTTCCAACAGGTGACCGGCATCAATACCATCATCTACTATGCCCCCACCATTATGCGGTTTGCCGGGCTCTCCTCAGCGACTGCCGCCATCCTGGCGACCGCCGGAGTGGGCATCGTGAATGTAGTGGTGACGATTGTGGCGATTTTTCTGATCGATAAGGTGGGGCGACGGCCGCTGCTCCTGGGAGGCATGGGCGCGATGCTGTTGGGTCTCGTGGTGCTTTGCCTGGCCTTCGCTCTAACTGGCCTGAGGTCGGAGCTGAGCGGCATCACGATCGCCAGCCTGGTTATTTACGTCGCCGGCTTTGCCATTGGCCTGGGCCCCATCTTCTGGCTACTTATCTCCGAGATCTTCCCGACCAAGATTCGGGGCAAAGCGACCGGACTGGCGACCACGGTTAACTGGGGAGCGAACCTACTCGTCTCGGTGACTTTTCTCTCGCTCATCGATGCGCTCGGGAAGGCCGCCGTGTTCGGCTCGTACGGCGTACTGACCGTGGCGGCTATCGTCTTCGCCTATTTCCGAGTTCCTGAGACCAAAGGCAAGACTCTAGAGCAGATCCAAGGGCTCTGGCATGCAGGAACGGACCGTACGGACCCCGGGTTGTCGCCTTAATCGCGGGTCACGACGGAGACTGGCAGTGTGGCTGAGGGAGGGCTGAGCGCAGCGGGGCCGGCGTGTTGGCCGGGCTCGCTGCTCGGACCCAGGGTGCTCACGCCCTCCCAACTGGGTCAAGCTTCTGCCTATAGGGCCCGCAGTGCTATGGGCGCTTGAAGTAAGACCCATTGGGAGGTCCCTCTACCCTTAGCAGTGAGCGAAGTCACGGAGCTCGTTGTGGGTATCTCCATATCATTGGCTTAATAGCGCGGGCCACGGTCCGCCACGACCATCGCTGGCGGGGACGCCGCGCTGCTTAATGCTCCTCCACACGACAGCCGGCCTGACCCGCCGGTCGCGTCTAGGGGCTCGGGGTCATGAAAATCCGCGGACCAGGGCACGCACCAGGGTCGTCTACTGGGGCGAGCAGCAGCTGAAGACGCCAACGTGACTTGAGTGCTGGATATACGGATGTCGACATGACGGAGAACAGCCCCGGCCAAGACAACGACGTCATCGTGCTGGGCGGCGGGGCGCCGGGGGAGCACTGCGCCGGCGCCCTGGCCGACGGCCCTCTGCGTGTGGCGCTGGTCGAGCGGGTCCTGGTCGGGCGTGAGTGCTCGTGTTGGCCATGTATCTCCTCCAAGACGCTCTTGCGCTCGGGCGAGGCCGCGCGGAGCACGCGGCCCGGGAGCAAGCGCGCAGGTCGACGTCGAAGCAGCTCTAGGCCGGCCTGACGTCGTGGACTCTGAGTACTGCGACCCCGGGCAGTAAACGGTGGCTGGACAGCAATGGCAATGACCCTGCTGAGCTGCAACGGCCAGCCTCTCCGGCGCTGGCGCTCCGACAACCGAGATCGCCAAGGCTCACGGATAAGTTCCACTCACCAACACGTACCCGGTCACGTCTCTAGGGCTCTGTGAACTGCCGACCCCGAAGCGAGGCTGTTCCTGTTGGCAGCCAGACGGTACGGAGGAAGACTGGAAAGGTTGCAGCCTTGCCGGCTCACCAACTTCACCAGACAGGAAACCCATACAGAAAGGAAGACGAGAGTGCCATTTGTAACCACTTCTGACGGAACGGAGATTTACTACACCGACCAGGGCCGGGGGCAGCCGATCGTGCTCAGCCACGGTTGGCCATTGAACTCGGACGCCTGGCAACTGGAGCTGAAGCTGTTCGCCGATGCCGGCTACCGGACGATCGCCCATGACCGCCGGGGCCACGGCCGTTCGTCCAAGACCTACACGGGCAACGACATGGAGACCTACGCCAAGGACCTGGCCGTCGTCGTCGACTCGTTGGACCTGCACGACGTCATCGTCATCGGCCACTCGACCGGCGGCGGCGAGGTCGTGAAGTACGCGGCTACTTACGGCCAGGGGCGAGTGGCCAAGGTCATCACCGCGGGCGGGGTGCCGCCCATCATGGTCAAGTCGGGGGCCAACCCCGAGGGCACGCCGATCGCGGCGTTCGATGCGATCCGGGAAGGCCTGCTGAAGGACCGGTCCCAGTACTACCAGGACCTGTCCGCACCGTTTTACGGCGCCAACCGAGCCGGCTCGAAGGTCTCCCAGGGCCTGCGGGACGAGTTCTGGCGCGAGAGCATGCTGGTGAACTTGGCCGCCGCTTACGACTGTGTAAAAGCGTTCTCCGAGACCGACCAGACCGCCGACCTAGAGGCGATCGGGGTGCCTATGTTGATCGCCCAGGGCGACGACGACCAGATCGTGCCCATCGCCGACGCCGCCTACAAGTCGATCAAGCTGGTCAAAGACGGCACCCTCAAGGTATACCCGGGCGCCTCGCATGGCATCTACGGTGCCTACCAGGAAGCCTTAGACAAAGACATCCTCGATTTCATAGCGAGTTAGCCGTCTTCTGGTTGACCGGGCCCAGGCCTCGCTCGTCCAGGTCCGACACCCGTTCCTGGAGTTCTTTGGGCCCGGACGAGGTACCCTGACCG
>JASHVH010000130.1 GCA_030039575.1 Acidimicrobiales bacterium
GTTCGGCGCACGGCACCCCCGGTTCCCCGCTTCGAAGTTCTACCCGCCTAAGGCCGTTTCTCACCTGGTCCACCGGCCGAGGCTGTTCGAGCGCCTCGACCGAGGAGAGCAACATCGTCTCACGCTGGTAGTGGGTAGCGCCGGGGCCGGTAAGACCACCCTCCTACTCGACTGGTTCTCTACCCGGCCGGCACGATCGGCAGCCTGGGTCAACTGCGACGAAGCCGACGCCGACCCGGTCCGGTTCTTCGCCGCCATCATCGAATCGTTGCGGCTTGGCCGCGGTCTGGCCCATCTCGGCGAGGACGCCCTTCAACTATTGCACCTAGACGGCCTGGTCTCCGCCGACGTGGTCGCATCGCTGGCCGGCGACCTCGAAGAACCGGACGGCTCGTGCTGGTTAGTTGTCGACGACTTCCACCTCACCGGCGGGGAGAGCGACCGGGCGCTCTCGCTCTTGCTCGACTACCGGCCGACCTCCCTGCAACTCGTCTTGGCCTCGCGCACCGACCCGTCGCTCCGGCTGGCGCGGATGCGGGCGAACGAGGAGTTAGTCGAGGTCCGCGACCAGGACCTGTCCTTCTCGGAAGTGGAGACGAGGGTGTTCCTCACCCGGTTCCATATCCAGCTGAACGACCGGCAAGTGACGCGCGTCCATCAGCGCAGCGAAGGCTGGGCGGCGGGGTTGCAGATGGCGGCCATCACCATTCACGGGTCCTCTGACCCGACGAGGGCCGTCGACCGCGTGGATCTGCACCACCACACAGTCGCCGGTTACTTCCTGGACGAGGTCCTCGCCCGTCAACCCCCCGAAGTGGTCGATTTCATGCTGGCCACCTCGGTCCTCGACGAACTGTCGGTTATCAGCTGCGCGGTTCTTTACGGCCCGCGGTCGGGTGAGTTACTAGAGCAACTGTACCGGTCCCACCTGTTCGTGACGATGGTGGACGAGAGGGCCCCTTCCTATCGGTACCATCAGTTGGTCAAGGAGGTGTTGAGCGCGGAGCTGCACTTTCGCGACCCCGCTCGGGAGCGCGCGCTGCACGAGGCCGTTGCCCTCCACCTGGCCGGCACCGGTCACGTTGCGGCGGCGGTGCGCCACCTGCTGGCAGCTGGTCAACCGGTGGCAGCCACCGAGTTATTGGGCGAGGGCGTGCTACGCGACTTCTCGCTCAACCCCCGCCACGGCAGCCTGCTCGACCTTGACGATTTCAACCCAGACCGCTTCACCGGTGCCCCCGAGTTCCTGGTCCCATTGGCGGCTGAGTTGCTGCTGGGGGGCGCGTTCGAACGCGGCTCTCACGCGCTCTTGGTGGCTCAGCAAGCCCACGTCGACCCCGGACGACAACCCGACCTGGCTCTCAAGCTGGCGGTGGTCCGGGCCGTGCGTTGTTACTTCGTCGGTCACCTAGACGAGGCATTGGCTCAGGTAGAAGGAGCCCGGAAATTGGCCGTCGCGAACGACGGCCTGGCCGATTGGCTAGTCGGCCTCGACCAGATAGCGATCTTCTGCTACACGTTCCTGGGCCAGTTCGCCGACGCCCGTCAACTAGCCAAAACTGTCGCTTTGGCTCCGGGCGTTTGGGAATCGGACACCGAAGTGCTGTTGCCCTCCATGCTCAGCCAAGCGGCACTGTGGGAGGGCCAGCTCGATGACGCCGGCACTCTGGCCGCTCAGGCGCTCGGGTCGGCCGCCCGGCTCGGCTTTGAGCGGCACTATTACACTTTCTGTGCGCTACGGACAACCGCGCACTTGGCTTTTGAGAGACGCGACCTGGCCACCGCCACCCGGTTGACCGAACGGGCCCTGGACCTGGTGGGCACCGGCGGCCGCCCTATTTTCGACTACTTCGCTCAGTTGGACCGGGCGCGCCTCTGGGCGACGAGAGGCGAACTTGACGAGGCGCTGGCCTCCTTGCCCCAAGCCCGGGGCGCGCTGAGGAGCGAGCGGTCCCCGCTTCTCTCTCAAGCCGACGAGATCGAAGCCCGCTGTCGGTTGAGCCTCGGCGACGTGAAGGGGGCCGAGGCCGCTGCTGCGCGCCTTCCCGATGACCGCCGTCGGGTCGTGTCCGCCATGGTTGCTCTTGCAATTGGCGACCCTCGAAGAGCCTGGGACGATCTGGGTGACGCTCCGGCGTTCGGGCCCACACAGCGTTCCGACTTGGAGCTTCGTGTCTTGCGGGCGAGCGCCGAGGTAATGCTGGCGTCGCCAAGGGCGCACCAGATGGTCACCGATGCCCTTGCCCTTATCGAACGTTCCGGCTTTGTCCAAACCGTGCTCGACACGGCCCCCCAGTTCGTCGACCACCTGATGGAGAGCGGGGGCTCCTATCCCCGCGGTAGGGCCCTGTCAGTCCTCGTCGGCGCCCGCCTGGAGGACCGCAAGCTGTCAGTGGCTGGTCAGCGGGGCAACGGCCTGCCCGACCCACTCACCGAGGCCGAGATCCGGGTCCTCGAAAAGCTTCCCGGGCGCCTGACCTATGTCGAGATGGCGTCTGAGCTTCACCTCTCGCT
>JASHVH010000131.1 GCA_030039575.1 Acidimicrobiales bacterium
TTGATGTCGTCCATCTTCATGAACGTTTTCGTGCTCCCTTGGGGCCTCGCGGGGAGCACGCACAGCCTCGGCGGGGCATTGTTGGCCATCCCGGTGCTCCTTGGCAAATTGTCCATTTGTGGCTTCGTCATCGTACTGATCGACACCTCTTTCGCCAAACTGCGGTTTTTTCGGATCGCCGAGTTCGCCGGGGCCGCTTTTTTGGTCGCCCTGATCGGCGTGGTCAGCTCGTACGTGGTGAGCGTCTAGCGTGGCGGGCCTTCCGCTGGCGGCGGCCGTGGCCGCGAGTGTGGAAAAGCTTTCAGCCACGTCGCTCGCCGGCACTCTGGTCACCCTGAGCTCGGTCCTGATGCTGTTAGCGGCGTTTGCCTGCCTTGGTTCCAAGCTCTTCAGCCGGTACGTCGTCTATTACGCCTTTCAGTCTGTGGTGCTCGCGTTTGCGTGTGGCGTGGTCGCTTTCCATTTTCACAGCGCCGATTTGTGGGCGCTGGCCTTTATCACCCTGGCCGTCAAGGGGATCGCCATCCCCTTAGCCACGGGAGGGCTATTGCTCGAACGCCTCGAGCTGAGGCGCGACGTCGCCCTATCGACCGGGCTGTCGACATCGCTCATCATCGGCGCCCTGCTGACGGGCTTCGCCTTCCTGGTCATCCCTCTGCAGGACTTGCCTCATGGGGTCGTGGCTACCTCCGCCGTTGCCCTTTCGACCGCCCTGGTGCTGCTGGGGGGACTTTGCATGGTGGTGCGCCGCCACATCGTGGCCCAACTCATCGGCTGGCTCATCACCGAAAACGGCGTCTTCCTGGGCGCCATCGCGCTGGTGGCGACGTTCCCGTTCATCGTCGAGGCCGGCATTTTCCTCGACCTCGTGGCCGCGGTCCTGATCATGATCGTGTTCGTGTCGGGCATTACCCGTCGCTTGGCCGAGGCCACGGCGTCCGAGTTGCGGGAGCTGCGTGGGTGAGCGGCAAGGTCGCCGGCCCATGACGGCCCTGGTCTTGATCGTCGTCGTCCTTCCCCTGCTCGGCGGCTTGGCCGTCGTCGCCCGGGCTTCGAGTTGGCTCACGGGGGCGGCAATGGTGGCCGGAGGCGCGGGAGCTTTTGCCGGTGCGGTCGTCCTTGCCGTACGGGTGACCCGTTCGGGCGCCTTCCACGCCTGGAGCGGCTTCATATACGTGGACTCTCTCAGCGCATTTTTCGCAGTCGTGGTCTCGCTGGTGGTTGTCCTGGCCAGTTTGGGCTCCGCCGCTTACGTGTCGGTAGAGCAGGAACGAGGAAACTTCAGCCAATTCCAGGTCCGGCTCTATTTCGTGTCCTTTTCGGTGTTCGCTTCGGCCATGCTGGCCGTTTTCCTGACGGGCAACCTCGGCTTGCTGTGGATCCTTATAGAGGCGAGCACGCTGGCCAGCGTCGTGCTGGTGGGCCTCGAGGCCAGGACCAGGTCGCTCGAAGCGGCCTGGAAGTACGTGATAATCAGCTCGTTCGGAGTGACCATCGCGCTGGTGGCCACCCTTTTCCTTTTCTATTCCGCCAGCGCCCTCCACCTCGGTCCCGACCAGCGCCTCACCTGGGCTTATCTCTTCGCCCACGGTCATTCCTTGGCTCCGGCCAGCATGCGGCTGGCGTTCCTCCTGGCCGTCGTTGGCTATGGGACCAAGGTGGGGCTCGTGCCCATGCACACCTGGTTGCCCGACGCCCACTCCGAAGCACCAAGCCCGGTCAGCGCCATGTTGTCTGCGGGCCTGCTCAACACCGGTATGTACGCCATCATCCGCTACCGGGCCATTGCCAGCGCCGTCCTCGGGACGGCGTACCCGAGCAGGGTCCTCCTCCTCTTCGGGTTCCTCAGCGTCTTCATAGGCGTGATGTTCTTGGTACTGGGCGGGAACTTCAAACGACTGTTCGCCTACTCCTCGGTCGAGCACATGGGTGTCATATCAGTGGCGCTCGGCTTCGGCGGTGTGCTCGGCGTATACGGGGCGTTGCTCCAGGTCCTTACCCACGCTATCGGCAAGGCGGTGCTGTTCCTCTCGTCCGGCCACGTGGTCCTCGGCTACCGCACACGTGAATCGGCAAAAGTACGGGGGATGCTGGGTTCGCTCCCCCTCGCCGGCGCCGTATTGCTGCTCGCTTCCCTGGCGGTCGCCGGCAGCCCTCCATTCGGGGTTTTCCTGAGCGAGCTGACTATCGTTCGCGCCGGTTTCGCTGGGTCAGCCGTGGTAGGCCCGGTCCTGGCCGGTTTACTTGTTTTGCTCCTCGTGATCGGGTTTATTTCCCTTTTGGCGACCACAGTGGGGATGGTCTCAGGAGAAGGCCCGCCGGCTGGGTCGGTGGTGGCCTACCCGAAGCTTTCAGGACGAGTCTTGGCGGCCGTGCCACTCGTTGGGGGACTTGCGGTACTGGGCGTCCTAGGGCTGTGGGTACCGGCCGGCCTAAATGAGCTCATCATGCACTCGGTGAGGGTGGTCCTGTGAGCGAAGCCGGGGCCCGCACGAGCCGTAGAGGGACCACGCCAGGCCAGGCCGTGCGCGTAATGCGGGCCGGACCGGCCGCAGTCGTGGACGTAGTGCGGGCACTGGCGGGTGTTCCCGGCGCTCGGTTGGCCGACCTGTTCGGTGCCATCGAAGACGGCGGGCTCCTGCTCCGCATCGTCTACGCCCTCGACCGGGATGGCGAGTACGTCGTGGTCGAGTGGCCATTGAAGGGCCGCGAATATCCTCCGTTGTCAGACATCGACCCGGCTGCCTTCGTGGAAGAGTGCGAGATTTACGAGCAGTTCGGGGTACGGCCCAGCGGGCCGAGGCTGCTCAACCGCCTGGTCGTCCCGCCACACGCTGCTCACGATTTCCCCCGCCTCGGCACCCCTCCTCCTCGTGAAGGTCGAGAGCCGCACGCCCCCCATTATGTGAGCGGCGAAGCCTTTGAGTTCCCGTTCGGCCCCGTGCGGGGCGTGGCGCTGGAGTCGCTCTATATGGGCTTGGTCACGAGCGGCGAAGAAGTGATCGACATCTTCTTGTTGCAATGGCACAAGCACAGGGCCATCGAGCGCCGGCTCCAGGGGCTGCCCCTCGAAAAGGCTCTGTTCATCGTTGAACGAGCCGAGGGCCTGTCGGCCGTCGCCAACGCGTGGGCCTTTTGCCAGGCGGCAGAGACCATCGCCGGCACCACCGTCCCGGAGGCGGCACAGGCGGCGCGCGCCGTCGCCCTCGAGTTAGAGCGCCTCTACAACCACGCGGCGGCCCTCGCCGCCCTTTGCCAAGCCACCGGGCTCTCGGTTGGCCAGGCCCAGGCGGAGGCCGCCCTCGAACAGTTCTTGCGGTTAAACCTGGCTTGCTTTGGGCACCGCTACCTCTTCGGCGTCATCACCCTGGGCGGCGTCAGCCGCGGGCCCGACTTACAAGCGCTTCTCCACCTGTTGCCGCCCGCCCACGACGAGTTGCACCGGGTCACTGCCGCACTGTGGTCGACGAACTCGTTTATGGACCGCCTGGAGGCCTGCGGTGTCCTGAGCCTCGAACAAGTCGAGCGCCTGGCCCTGGTGGGCCCCGTGGCCAGGGCTTCGGGGCGGGGTTCAGACACCCGCACGGACCATCCTTACGGGCCCTACGGCGTGATTAGAGCCGCCGACGTCAACGTAGCTGTCGAAGAAAGAGGCGACGTACTGGCCCGCATGAAAGTTATGGCGGCCGAAGCGGAGGAGTCGAGACGCCTCTTAATGCGACTGGCCGAGGCGGGGGCGGGGGAAGCGGTTACGGAGGTGAGGGGCCAGGCCGGCGCCGCCCTGGGGTGGTGCGAATCGCCCCGGGGCGAGTCGCTGGCCTGGTTGTCCCTCGATGACGCCGGGCGCATCGAGCGAGCGCGCCTCAGGCCGGGCTCGTTCCGCAACTGGCGCGCCTTCGACGACGCCGCCCGCTCGCGCAACGTGTTCACCGATATCCCCATAATCGAAGCCAGTTTTTGGCTTACGGTGGCCGGGTTTGCCCGCTGATGGCTTTCTGGTTCCTGCGCGGGCTCCGAAAAGGCGTTGTGACGACGCGTTACCCGGTCGAAGTCGACCCATGGGCCGTGCTGTTGCCTACGCCGCCGGTGTTCGACCCGCGAAGGCTTACCGGTTCGCTGGCGGAACGGCTTGTCGCCACCTGCCCCAGCAACGCTCTCGTCCGGGAGGGCGGCTACTTGGTGCTCGACCTCGGTGCCTGCAGCGCCTGCGGCCGGTGCCTCGTGGTCGCGGGTGCGGCGGCCAGACCGAGCGGGGTCTTCGAGCTCGCCGCCACCAGCCGTCAGCAGTTGGTGAAGCGGATCCCGATCGATAGGCCCGACGAGTGAGCGACGCCAGCCTGGCTGTGGGCTCCGGGCCGGCCACGGACGACGTCGGTTCGGTAGCCGAACGGTTGGGTGCGGCCCGGGCCCTTTTCGGGCGCAGCCTTCATATTCGCACGGTCGATACCGGGTCGTGCGCCGTATGCGAGTCGGAGATCCGCCTTTTGCTGGCTCCCCATTACGACCTGCAGCGGCTCGGTTTCTTTTTCACTCCTTCTCCCCGGCACGCGGATCTGCTGCTAGTTACCGGCCCAGCCGTTCGGGCCATGGACGTGGCGCTGGCTAAGACCTACACCGCCATGCCTCAGCCGAAGGTTGTAGTGGCCGTCGGGGCCTGCCCCCTCGGGGGCATTTACGCCGAGGACGAGGTGGTCCACGGGAGACTGGAAAACGTCCTACCGGTCGACGTTTCCATCCCCGGGTGCCCGCCCAGTCCCCTCGCTCTCCTGCAAGGGCTCCTCGTCGCCGTAGGGCGGCTGACCGAAAAGGTGGGCCGGCTCGGTTTCGCGGCGGACCTCACGTGACGATGGGGTGGATCTGGGCCGCCGCCGCCGCTTGGGCGGTGGCGGGGGCAATGGGTTTGGGGGCCTCCAGACGCACCTTTTTGGACTTAAGTGCGTGGGCGTCAGCGGCGGGCGGCCTGTGTGCCCTCGTAGGTGGAGTACTGCTCGCCCTGCAGGGCCACCCGAGCGGCGTGGTGGCCAGCGCGGCGAACTTGGTCGGGAGCTTGAGGCTCCAAGCCACTCCGCTCGCCGCCGCCTTCGTGGTCGTGCTCGGCCTGGTCTCTTTGGCGATCGGGCTCTACGCGTGGCGTTACCACTCGCCAAGCAGTGGGAACGCCGTTTACCTCCTGGTGTACAACCTGGCGCTGTTGGCCTCGCTTGCCGTCCTGCTCGCCGGGAACGTGACGACCTTCCTGGTCGCCTGGGAGACGATGACGCTTACTTCCGCCCTGGTGATCCTCCGCCACTACCAGGGCCAGGGCGTGGCCCGAGGCACCTTCCTTTTCCTCGCCCTCGGCGAGGTCGGGTTCGCGATGGTG
>JASHVH010000132.1 GCA_030039575.1 Acidimicrobiales bacterium
CTCGAGGTCAGCCTTGGTTTGCAGAACTCCCCGTTGGTGACTGACGACCCGAACGGGACCATCGGGATAACCCTGGCCGGGTACAACGGTTACAACCAGGGCGAGCTCGAGCACTTCGAGATCCGCGGCTCGCACGGCGCGGCGGTGGACGCGAACGGCGCGTGGCCAATGTTCCATCGCGACCCGCAACTGACCGGTGACGCCGGCCCCGCCGGACCGAGCGCTCCGATTAGTGCCAAGCAGAGAAGTTCGTGAAGTGATCCAGGTGGATGACTAAATAGAGACTAAATAGAAACAGGCCGACGCCTCTTCACGACGGGCTAAGCCGTTACGCCTAACAGGGCCGCAGCCTTGACACCGTGCGGGAGGCGAAGCGGTTCTTTATCAACTAGAGGTGCGCAATACCCCCATGGGTGGAGGGGGCCTCTAACCCTCGTTAGAGCTTGGACGCCCGAAGTTTATGCCCGGGCGCCGATGCGATCGGCGCCCGGAGCTCGGACAATTATCTACGCATTTCTATGCAGCGGGACGCTGCTGCTGCCCATCCATCAGGAGAAGAAAGGAACCGCCATGCACTTCGTTCGTCGCGCCACTTGCACGGCGAGGTCTTGGTTGTCCGGGCCAAGGCCCCGACCACGCCGACGGGGCCCGGGCCGCACCCCTGGCCGGGCACGGGGACTGACCTTCGTTACTGGTCCCTCTGCATCGACCTCTATCCTCAACCAAAGCCCGTGGTCGTGAACCACCTTGCAGGCGAGAAGGTCGACTTCGGGTGCCGTTACGACAGCGAAGTGGCCCTTGACCGCACGGGCTACTACACCTTCGTGGTCGGGACCGAGGCCGAGCGCCCGACGATCGACCATGTCCCCGGGGCTACGTTCCTGCCTTTCTCGCTTGCCTACCCGGGCCAGTCCTACATGCTCAACCTGCGCAACATGCTCCCGGCCCCGGGCTTCAACGAGGCAGTCCAAGACGTCCCTGAGGACGCCAACCCGTCATCGGCCGCCCGCGTCATGGGCCCCTACTACCCGCGAGAGGCGTTTTGCCCCCTGGCCGTCCTGGTCAAGAGCGGCCCGGGGGCTTGCCCGGGAGGAAAATAAGAACGGCGGCGCTCGGCGAAGGTTTAAGGTCGTCTTCGCACCATTGCTGCAGAACTGGGCTCTCTTAGTGACACGTCGGCGAACAAATCCTTCCGGGCCCAACATGGATCACCTGCCACGCCAACTTCTGAGCCAAAGTGGCCCGCCACCCCAAGGAGGTCAGCATGCTCCCTCACATTGTCCAGACCCGCGGGACGGCGAAGGGACCGGCCGTCACTTCTGGCGAGCCGGCGCTCGTGATCGAGCACCGAGAGGCGCTCATCTACATGATCTGCGCGGCCGCCGAGCTGGAACACGCCCTTATGTGCGAGTACCTCTTCGCCGCCTTCAGCCTGAAAGAGACCACAGATGAGGGCCTGAGCCAGCAGCAGCTGGCCGCGGTCAAGCGATGGCGGTCGGCCATCTTGGGCGTCGCCGGCCAGGAGATGCTCCACCTGGCACTGACGGCGAACATGCTTACCGCCCTGGGGGCTTCCCCCCACCTTTCTCGTCCCAACCTGCCCCAACCGGCCCGGCATTACCCGGCTGCGGTCAAGCTGGCGCTACTTCCATTTGGGGAGCAGGCGCTCCGCCACTTCCTCTACCTGGAACGCCCCGAGGGGATGGCTCTGGACGACGCCGAGGGTATGGGCGCCCTGGGCGAAGCGGTCCCCCTCATGACTGGCGACGACATCGTCCCCCATGCGCAGGAGTTCTCGACCGTAGGGCACCTTTACCGCTCTATCGAGGCGGGCTTCGGCCGTCTGGCCGCGAAGCTCGGGGCTGAACGGCTCTTTGTAGGGCCGCCCCAGGCCCAGGTCACCGGGGCACTGTTCCGGTGGCCCGAGCTTATCCCCGTGACCGACCTGGCCAGTGCGTCCGCCGCGATCGAGGGGATCGTCGAACAGGGCGAGGGCCCCCGGGGCGATTGGCGCCAAGCCCACTTTGGGCGCTTCAAGGCTGTCCTCGACGAGTACCTGGCCATGAAGGCGGCCGACCCTGGTTTTGAGCCTGCTCGGCCGGTGGTAGCCGCCCGCGTGCGCCCTGGCGAGGGGGACGGGGCCGGGCCGCTCATCACCGACCCTCTCACGGCCAAAGTCGCCGACCTTTCCAACGTGATCTACGAGGTGCTCCTCCTGCTGCTCTACCGGCTGTTGTCCCGCATCGACGAGACCGACGAGGAGGCGACCACACTGGCCAACGTCGCGGTCGGGCTCATGTTCCAGGGGGTGGAACCGGTCGCAAACCTGCTCGGCACCCTGCCCGTAGGAGCCGAGCTTCCCGGGGCCACGGCGGGGGCCCCCTTCGAGCTTTTCTACCAGCCCGACTACCTCCTGCCCCACCGCGAAGCGGCCTGGCTGCTCATTAGCGAGCGGCTGGCCGAGGCAGCCGCATTTGCCGAGCGCCTTTCGGGCCCGGTCCCGGCGCTCGGTCCTGTTGCTGCCGCCCTCGCTCGTCACTCCGAGACCGTTGGCAAGGGGGCAAATCGCATCTTGAGCTAAGACGCTCGGCCCGCATTGCCGCCGCCCGCCAGTTCTGAGCTGAGAGGCGTGGCTCTCGGAGGCCTCGCAGGCCAAGCAACCAAGCCGGACCGTACCCTTCGTGGGCTAAGACAAGTTGTGGAGTCGCGGCCAGGCGGCCCCAATCGGGGCGTAATGTCGCTGCTGGCAAAGGTCACTATGAGGCGGGCGTTCCCGAGCAGGGCAGTTGACCGGAGATGGGCGGTGGGCGGCTTAGTGGCCGTTGTGCCGGTGCTTGTCATGGGGAGCGGCATCGCCTTTGCCGGCGTGCCGTCCCCCACAGTGCAGGCGGCGCGCCCGGCCTCGGTGGAAGCGACGGACCGGGGCGGGGTTGGGGCCCCCGCCTCCGGGAGGAGCCTGGGGTTGGGGCCCCAGGCGGGCAACATAGGCACGGACCGGGGCGGGGTTGGGGCCCTCGCCTCCGGGAGGAGCCTGGGGTTGGGGCCCCAGGCGGGCAAAACAGCCGCGGCCAAAATCGACCGTTCTCCTGAGGGCCACCCACACCGCCAGACGACGTACGACGCGGCGAGCTACTCGCCGGCCGGCAGCACGCTCACCGCCACGAGCCAGACGTTCGGCCCGGTCTCGGGCATGCACGTGGACATAGAGGGGGCTGCCTCCAGCGGGTACCGGGCGGTGATCTACGACGGCGGGACGTTTGTCACCGGTCGCGGCATGGTTGGCCCGTGGGACGTGGCGGTGGTGCCGCCGGCCCAAGGCCCACGCACAGTTTCGTGCACGCTCGGACAGGCCAACACCTGCACGGGCCTCGCCCAACAAGCCACCCCGAGCGACGGCTTGACCAAGCCGGCCGAGGACGGGGGGCTGAGCGCCAGGAAAACGGTCCGAGCCGTGCCCGGCGACCAGGACATGTACTTCAATGTCGCCGACAGCATTGCTTACAGCGCGAACTACGCGGCGACGTTCACCATCGAGTACTACGACCGGGGCAAAGGCTCCTGGCTCCTGGAGTACGACTCAACCCGGCGGTCCAACGGGAAGTACGCGGTCGCCGGCGCGGTGCGGCAGCACAACACCGGCACCTGGAAAAAAGCCTCGTTCTCGGTGACCGGTGCGCTCTTCGCCCACCAGGAGAACGGCGGCACCGACTTTCGCATCGCGTCCCTTTCTCCGGTCATCGTCCATGAAGTCAGCGTGCGGATTACCGCGCCGCCCAATCGCACGGTGGCACATCTGCAGAACAAGTACACCCAGGTGAGCTACTCACCCACCACCCGCACGCTCACGCTGTCGGGCGCCACCAACACCGTCCAGGGCGCGACGGTGAGCCGGTCTGAGAGCTACCGGTTCGTTAACAGCGAAACCATCGCCTCCATCGTCGGCATCCAGTCCGACAAGGCGATAGCCGCCTGGTACTCCCCATACACGGACTTCCCGGCCGGCTGGGAGCCGATGTGGGCCGGGGGCGACTCGCGCTACTACAGCAGCCCGACGACCAACGACAACCCGCAGGACTCTCCGATCCCGGTCCTCGGGGTTTCGGATGGCCAGTACGTCTATGGAGTGGCCAGCGGCGCCACCTGGGACTACCCAGTGCCCGGCTACAACACCCCGCACCTGGTCATCAACGGCAACCGCCTCGCCGCGCCGCAGATGGGCACGCAAGCGAACCCGGTCCGCTTGCGCCCAGGTGTGCCGCAGCAGTGGGAGACTGTGTTCTTCCGCTCCAGCCCGTCGGCGTACGAGATGGAGCTCAGCGGCGAGGTGGCGATGGCGGAGTCGCTCGGTTTCACCGCCGCAGACTCGCCAGGATTGACCGGGGCAGTGCCGGACGGCCCGGCCGGTCCTTCACCGGCCGAGCGCCAGGGGGCCGCGGCCGACTTCGGGCTGATCATGCGGGCCACCGCCTACTGGCTTCGAGAGGCGCCTCACGGGTCAGGTCACGCGTTGGTCCCGAGCCCCCACTACTCGCCCGGTACTTATATGCGTGACTCGTTCTGGACGGCGCTGGGGATGGCCGGCACGCCGCTGTTCACCGCCACCGAAGAACCGATCTTCGACGCCTTCACGCGCTCGGTGCCCTCGAGCGGGCCACAGGCCGGGCATGTCCCCGTGGCCCTCGGCGGGGCGCTGTACCCGGACGAAAGCAACCTCCTCTACCTGGTCCGGCTGTACGACGACGTCGTGGTGAACCACCTGCCAGTCGAGGACCTGGGCGTCGCCAAACTGGTGCTGAACTACGTCCGGACCAAGCAGGTGCGCGATGGTGCGTGGCTGACCACCGCGCCGCAAAAACATGGCCAGTTCACTATCAGCCCGGACACCTGGCTGGACGGTTACCTGTACCCGCAGGGGGCGGTCAGCGGTTACGCCCAGGGGTTGTACGTGGTGGCGCTGGAAGCAGCGCAGAAGCTCGGCCTGGGGGTCAGCGACAGCGCCATCGCCCAGGCCGACCGCGTGTACCGGTCCTTGTACGACCCGAAGCTCGGCTATCTGAGGTGGCTGTCGACGAACACGTACAAGGGGCCTGACGTGCTCGTCGGAGACGCCCTGTCGCTGCTGCTGTTCAACCGGCCGCTGCTTCCGGAGGCCGAAGTGGCCAGCACCCTGGCCCACCAGGACTGGACGCCGTACGGCATGGCGGTCCTGGCCACGAAGGACAACGGGTACCTGCCCTCGCACGATTTCGAGACGCTCGAAGAGAACGACACCGGCCAGGTGATCGGCGTAGGAGAGACGGGCGGCTGGTACCAGAACGGCGGCAGCTGGTTCCTCTACGCGTACCTGGCGGAATGGGCCGCAGCCCGGCAAGGCGACGCTCAAGCCAACGCGTTGATGGCCCAGTCGATCAGCGACGAGGTGGACGTGACCCCGATGTCGAAGGAGTTCCAGCTCACGTCCACCAGGCCCGGCTACTACTCCTACCCCCCCGGTTCCAGCAACTTCCAGCGGCAAGGTTACGGGTGGAACGCGGCTTACCTGGCGTTCGCGCCGGCGCTGTCCTCCGTTGCCGGGCCCGCCCTCCCGGCGACCGGGAAGGCGGCCGCACCGTTGCCGGGCCCGCCCGCGCCGGCCGGCGCTAGCTACGGCCCGGCCACAGCCATGCATGTCGTGGTCACTGGCCGGGCATCGACCGGACTGGCCGCGTACATCGTCGACGGCCGCACCCTCGTGACCAAACGCGGCATGGTTGGCCCCGCCGACCTTACCGTGCTGGCCCCGAGCGGCCCCGTCGAGCTCTTGAACCGCTACAGGCAGGCGAGTTACGACCGGGCAACGGCAACGCTAACGCTGTCGGGGGCAACCAACACCGTGGGCGGGAGCACGCTGACCCGCTGGGAGAGCTACCGGTTCGTGGGTGGCGAAGTCATCGAGGCCAAGATCGGCGTCTCCACCAGCCGGGGGCGGGCCATCAAGCTTTACTACTCGCCGTACACGGACTTCCCCTCGGCCTGGAAGACGCTGCGGCCCGCCGCCAACGATTCGTTGCCCCGCTACTGGTTCACCCGGTCGTACTCCAGCCCGGAGACTGCCGGCAGTGCCGGCACCGAGTACGGGCTACCCCTTCTGGGCGCCTATGCGGGTGACTACATCTACGGCGTGGCCTCCGGGGACACCTGGCAATACCCCATCGACGGCTACGGGAACCCCCACCTGACGGTGGAGGGGAACCGTTTAGGAGCGCCGCAGATCGGTGACGCAAGCCACCCGATCAGCCTGGCCGCCGGCCAAGCCCGACAGTGGATGCAGGTGTTCTACCGCAGCGCCCCGTCCGCTTACGACTTCGAGCTCGAAGGCGAGGTGGCGATGGCCCGCGCCCTTGGCTACACGCCGCAGTCGTCGCCGGGCGTGACGGGCCCGCTCGACCCCAAGGGGCTGCCCGCCGCCCCGGTCCGGGACCCGCAGGCCGTCCAGGGTGCGATGTCGGACTGGGGCCTGGTGCTGGACGCGACGGCCTACTGGGAGCTACAGACCACGCCCAGCGGCACACGGACCGTGGTGCCGTCCAACGCTTATGCCCCCCGCACGTTCATGCGGGACAGCTTCTGGACCTTGCTCGGGCTGGGTGGGGTCCTCGGCGACCAGGCCGAGGCCTACACCATGAAGCTCTTCACCGCCAACATCGCCCGGGCCGGCCCCTCTGCCGGGGTCGTCCCGACCTCCGTACGGCCGCCCGACAGCCCCGGCTACGGCATCGTCGCCAGCCACCAGCCACCCGCCGCCGTCGACGAGAGCAACCTCCTCTACATCATCCGCATGTACTACGACGTCGAGGTCCGTCATCTGCGCGGCGTGCTCGAGCGGCCCGACGCGGCGCTAGCCCTGCAATGGGTGGTGGACCACCGGGTCAAGGACGGCCGGGTCGTACAGATCACCACCCGAGCCGGCAGTTGGCTCGACACCGCTTATACGCCGCTCGGGTCGGTGAACACCTACACCCAGGGCCTGTACGTAGTCGCCCTTATGGCCGCCAAGGGCCTCGGCCTTAATGTCAGCGACAGCCAAATCAGCGCCGCCCAATCGGCCTACGCCGCGCTTTACAGCCCCTCGCTCGGTTACCTCCCGTGGGACAGCGCCCCTGGCTACCGCTACCGTGCCCCCGATGTGCTGGCCGGTGAGGCGTGGTCCCTCTTTTTGTTCAACCGGAGCATCCTGCCCTCGTCAGTCGTGGCCGCCACCTTGCGGTCACTCGTGACCACCCCCTATGGGATGGCGGACGTGGCCGGTCCCGACGGGTCGTACCTCGACAACGCCAACCCAATGGTGATGCTCCAGGGGATCGACGGCCTTGACTCGCCCGGTCATTACCAGAACGGCGGTGACTGGTACCTGTTCAACTACTGGGCCGCGTATGCCGGCGAACGCCTGCACATCCCAGGCTCAGCGGGCCTTGTCTCCTGGGACACCAGCCGCCAGCTCGCTGTCGACCCCACCTCGCACGAGTACCTGGTGACAGAGTCGTCGGCACCGTCCTCGCCGGGGACCGGCGACCAAGTCCCGATGTCGTCGCCGGCCAACCGCCAGGGGTACGGCTGGAACGCCGCCTTCAACGCCTTCAACGCCACCGCCGGCAGGGCGCTCACGCCGGCCAGTGAGCCGCCCACACCGGCCGGTACGACGCGGGCGTCGGCCCCGTCGCCCGGCGCCGGTCCAGTGGTGGTGGCCGTCGACACCACGCGGACCATCGGGTCGGTCAGCAAAGCCGCGCTTGGCCAGGATTACGAGTGGTCGTTCGACGGCATGGGCAGCTTCGACCCGACCTCGGGGCACTTCTACCCGGACTTCGTGCACCAGCTCACCGACGTGGTCCAGCCGGGCTCGCTGCGCTACCCGGGCGGTATCTCGTCCGACACGTTCCACTGGGAGCGAGCGATAGGCCCGGAACGCCGGCGCACGCCGAACGCGTACGGCCCGACCGAGGGACCGAGCGCGTCGACCGTCGGACCTGACGAGTTCGGGCAGCTCCTGGACGATACCGGCGCTACCGGTGTCATAACCGTCAACTTCGGCACCGGGACCGCCCAGGAGGCAGCGGACTTCGTGTCCTACATGACGGGCGCCGTGGGGACGAGCAAATGGGCGGACCTCCGGGCGAAAAACGGGCACCCCAAGCCGTACGACGTGCCTTGGTGGGGAGTGGGCAACGAGGCCAACCAGCCCTCGGAACTTTATTGGCGAGGCGGCGCTCCGGTCTCTGTCGGTGGGCCCCCCGGCGCATGCCAGTCCGTCGTGACCTGCTTGTACATCTACGGCGGCTCCACCAGGTTCACCAAGCAGGCGGTGGCCGGGTACGCGGACAGAAGGCCGAGTGCCTCTTTTTCTACGGGTCAGCCAGGTCAGAGCTTCTACGCCGCTTACCCGCCCGTCCTCAGCTCCTCAGCCACCGTTTACGTAGGCGGCACGGCCTGGAGAAAAGTCCGCAGCCTCAGCGCCGCGGGCCCGGGCAGTCACGTTTACGTGCTCGACCCCAGTTCGGGCAGGATCACTTTCGGGGACGGCGCCCATGGCGCGGTGCCGGCGGCGGGAGCGCAGGTCACCCTCAGCTATGTGTCAGGGCCACACGACGGTTTCCTGCAGTTCTACAAAGCAATGAAGGCCGCCAACCCATCGATCAAAGTGTGCTCCTCCGACGCCGACACCAGCTTCATCAAGTCGATGGGCTCGTCGTTGCCGTACGACTGTTTGCAAAACGACGACTACGCCAGCGCCAGCACCGTGGGTAACGACGTCCCGATCGCCACCTACGAACGGGACATCATGGTCGCCCCGCAGCGATTGGCCCAGGGGGTGGCGACCCTCGAGGCGGCCACCGCGAATTACGCCGGCCGCCCCGTGCCGCTGTTAGAGATGGAGTACGGCCAGCTGCTCAACTCCAACCCGACTGGCTACCCCTACTACCACTACTCCCTCGATGAGGCGCTGCTCAACGCAAGCCAGCTAATCGAGTTGGTCCGCCTCGGCATCCCGGTGGCGGACCGCCAGCTCGTGGCCGGCGAGGTGCCGGCGGCATCGCGCTGCTGCGCGAAACTCCCGGGAGGGGCCCCGTACGCGAGTACTGGCGCCATCGGTACCCCGGGCCCGGGCACCGTCCTCGAAGCGACGGGGGACCTGTACGCCTTGTTCGCAGGCTTGGCGGGCGGGAGCGTGGTCCCGGCGGCGACGCTAGACAACCCCGTCCTCGCCACGGTTGCCGGGCAGGATGTCGGCACAATGCTCGTCCTGGCCGTGCGAAAGGGCCAAGAGCTTTACGTCATCGGGGTCAACCGCAGCCCCACCGAAGCCCTCAGCGCCAGGCTGTCGCTGGACGGATCCACCGTGAGGAGCGCCGGCGTCGTCGACAGCCTCGATGGCGCGTCGGCGTTGAGCTACAACAGTTTGGCTGCGCCCCAGGCCGTCCACCTGACCAGCAGCGGGCTGGCGGAGACCGGGGACGACCTGGCGGTCACCTTTCCCGCCC
>JASHVH010000133.1 GCA_030039575.1 Acidimicrobiales bacterium
GTTGACCACAGTGGGAGGCATTTCGGAGTGGAGGGCCCTCACCACCGAGCGGGCGCTCGCCGCGGCAACACGGGGGTCGTGCCGGCTCGAACTGCTCACCGCGGTCGGCTATAGAGGCAGTCAACCTTTGGTCGGAGGGACATGCAGCCGCCCCGATGTCGTCGGCCTCTTCTCGTACCAGGACGGCGCCTGGCACCTTGCCGGTCCGGTCCTACCACGCGCGCTCGGCGCGGGGATCGTCGAAGTACTTGGGTTGGGCCCAAGCCAGGACGGGGCCTCCGCACTCCTCGCGGTCAGCGGGGGCGGCCGGACCAGTCTCGTCACCGCCTGGTCTTCCTCCGGAGGGCACTGGAGCCTCTCTGCTCCTCTACCGCTCGGGACCAGTCAAGACATAGCGTCCTTTGGCCCGGCGGACGGGGCCGGCATTTTCGTCCTGCTTCGCTCAGGGTCGGGCCGGAAGAGCCTCCTGGTGTCGCGTGCCTCGAGCGCCTGGCAACGGTTGCCTTCGCCTCCCACCGGCACCGAAACGGTGGCCTTCGGGACCGCCCAAGCTGTTTCGGCGCTGGCTGCGAGCCCCACCGTCCTGACCGTCTGGTCTCTGCGCCCGGGCTCCGGTTCGTGGGTTGAGACCCAGGCCACCACTATCCCCATCCAGTACGGCTCTTCGTCATGACCCGCTCAACACGCGGCGCACCGCCCTTCAGCACCCGAAGACGCAGGGTGCTCCTCACTTGCGCCCAGGCTCGAGAGGCTATCTCGACCCGTCTCGACGGTGAAGGTTCGCCGCGCTCATGGCCGTGCCTCGATGCTCACATCGCCGCCTGCGAGGCTTGCTTGCGCTTCCAAGCGGACGCCATGGCCCTTGGCCAGCGGGTAGGTTTGCGGGCCGCCAAAAAAGCCCCGGACGACCTGGTCACTGCCCTGGTCTGGGTGTACCGCCCTCTACCTCGGCCCGGCTTGGCCGGAGTAGCCCGCCGCCGTCATCAGCGGGGCCTCGGCTACGGGCACGTCGGCACCGTTCGCTGGGCCGGCGCCACTTTGCCAGTCGTCGTGGCTTTGGTGGCGGTTTCCCTCGGGGCAGGCTGGCACCCGAGCATCGTCCCGACACGTCCTCCATCGCCTTGCACGGCTGGCCTCCTTGCCCGCCATCTGCCACTTGGACCTTGAACATCCGGTGGCGGGCCACTGCGAGAGCAGCCATTTTCCCTTTGCCTAGTTGGTAGTTGGTCCCTCAACGGGGGACGCCCCATAACCGGCGTCGGCGACAGGGGTGCAAAGATCATTGACGGCGACTTTGGCCGGGTCGAACGTCACCAGGGCCTCGGCTGCCTCGAAGCCAACCACCGCCGCTGCGACGCCGGGTTGGTCGCTCAATATGTCCTCGATGAGAGCGGCACAGGAGCCACAGTGCATCCCGGTCAGCGCGATCCTGACCGTGGCCAGGCCCGGACGATCGTCGGAAGAGAGCGTCATGTGAGGCTTTTCTCGGGTTGCGGGTCGAGCCGCGAGTGGTGGACGCCCGTCTTGGCCTGCGCATGACCGACGGGCTCCGGCGGGGAAAAGTGGCGCAGGCGAGCGCTGTTCCAGACAACGAAGGCCGACGAGAACGCCATCGCCGCTGCGGCGATGACGGGGTTGAGCAGCCCGCAGGCGGCGAGCGGGAGCGCCGCAAGGTTGTACGCGAACGCCCAGACGAGATTGCCGCGAATGATGGCGATCGTGCGCCGAGCCAGCGAGATGGCCGTCGGGACCGCGGCCAAGTCGTCGCGCACCACGATAATGTCGGCGGCGTTGATGGCGACGTCAGTGCCCGATCCGATAGCCACGCCCAGATTGGCGGCGGCCAGCGTTGGGCCATCGTTCACTCCGTCGCCGACCATGGCCACTGACCGCCCTGCCGCCTGCAAACCGCGGACAACCGCCACTTTTTCCGCCGGGGAGGCTCCAGCAATTACGTCACCGACACCGACCGCACAGCCGACAGCGTCGGCAGCAGGAACGTTGTCGCCGGTCAGCAACACGCAGTCGAGACCAAGCGACTGGAGGCCGCGCACCGCAGCAGGGGCCGACGGGCGGATGGTGTCGGCCACCGCGATGGCACCGATGGCCTCGTCGTCTCGCCAGACGACGACGGTGGTCCGCCCCAAAGCCTCGAACGCCGCACAACGAGTGGCCAATCCAGCGGGCACCCGGGATAGCTCGCCGTTTGACAACTCGGGCCGGCCGACAGAGATCGTGTGGCCCTCTACGGTACCTCTGGTCCCCAGCCCTGGCCTGGCCACAAAATGCTCTACGGGTGGCAGCTGCCCCAGCTCGTCTCGAGCCGATAAGAAGATCGCCCTCGCCACCAGGTGCTCGGACGCCTGTTCCACCGCGCCAGCCTGTCGAAGTAGCTCATCGCGCCCAACACCTGGCACCGTTTCCACGTCGGTAACATCCATGTGCCCGGTCGTAACCGTACCCGTCTTGTCGAGGACCACCGTGTTGACAAGACGGGATGCCTCGATGCCTTGGTAGCCCTTGAAGAAAATGCCCCGTCTGGCTCCCTCCCCGGACGCCACTACGAGTGCGGTTGGCGTAGCGAGGCCGAGAGCGCAAGGACAGGCAATTATGAGCACCGAAAGAGCGGCGTTGACGGCCTGCTGGCGCGACCCACCGGCCGCGATCCACCCACCGAGGGTAAGGAGGGAAGCGACGATGACAGCCGGGACGAAGACACCTGAAACCCGGTCGGCCAGCCGCTGCACGTCTGCCTTTTCGGTCTGGGCCTCGTCCACTAGCCGGATCATGTGGGCCAGTTGGGTGTCTTTGCCGACGCGGGTGGCCCGGACGATGAGCCGGCCTCCCGTGACGACGGTCCCTCCCACTACTAAATCGCCTGGGCCGACCTCGACAGGCACAGGCTCGCCCGTCATTGCGCTCCGGTCGATCTCACAGTTCCCGGACACCACTTCGCCGTCGCTGGCCACGGCCTCTCCAGGACGGACTACGAACTGGCTGTCGACGACCAGATCGCTCACTGGGCGCCGAGACTCGAGGCCGTCGTCGTCGATGACAGTGACCTCCTTGGCACCGAGGGCAGCCAGGGACCTCAAGGCGCTCCCGCTGCGGCGCCTGGTCGAGGCCTCGAAGTACCGGCCGGCCAGGACGAAGGTTGTCACCCCCGCTGCGACATCTATGTAGGTAGCGCCGCTCACCCGGTGCGATAAGAGGAACAGCAACGAACGCTGCGTGCTGGCGGCTCCCAAGAAGAACATCGAATAGACCGAGTAGCCCGTGGCCGACAGAACCCCGAGCGAAACGAGCGTGTCCATCGTGTAGGTGCCGTGCCGGGCACCCCTCACGGCAGCCGAATAGAAAGGCCACGCCGCCCAGGTGACCACCGGTGCGCCGAGCACGACTAGCACCCACTGCCAGCCCGGGAAACGTGCGACAGGGATCATCCAGAACACGAGCGAAAAGTCGCAAATGGGCATGAACAGCAAGGCCGCCACCACAAGCCGGCGGCCAAGGTCCCGAGCGTGTTGCCCGTCATCGCCGAGCGCACCGTCCCGTCCGAAAAGAGGCTCGAGCTCGTCTAGTGCCTGAGCGATGTACCCAGTCGCTTCGACCTCCCCGACCAGCCGGCTGACGGGGACATCGGAAGCGACCAATGCTCTGGCTCGTCCCGAGGCGAAGTTGACCGTCGCTTCCACGCCCGGGAGCTTGTTCAACCGGTACTGGATCCGTGCCGCGCACGCGCTACAGGTCATCCCCCCTATGACGAGCGAAACCTCGGTCACGCCGCCCGTCGAGGTGCTAGGACGGGGCGATGCGCCATTGCCTTTTCGACCACCTCGCCTACCTGGCTGCCGCGCCCCGGCGTTCATAGCATGACGACGAGCATGTAGCTCATGGCGATGCACATCACGACGTGCGAGACGGTCATTAGCCCGGGAGGCAGGCAACTGTCACCACGCGTCACATGACCCGAGGCGTCTAATTGGGCCGCAGCGGCCACGGAGACCCCTGGTCCCCAACCGGCCGTCATTTGACGAGGCGCGCCAACAAGCTCTACTGCCGGGCCGGGCTCACGCGACGTCTCCGGCATTTCTTGGGCCAACGCGGCGCGCTTCGCCCGCTCGGCTCGGTCCAGCTCCCAGATGCCCGACCCCAGGAGCAACACCAGGAACAGCAACGGCAAACCCACGAAGTCGGCAGTTGCGGCGCTTGCCCCACTTGTCGCCACGGTGGCGCCCGCGACGCCTTTTGGCTGAGCCGGGAAGCCAAAGTACATATAGAGCATGGCCAGGGCCATCACCCCGTGCGTCGGGTAGTGGGATGCGGCGTTGGGCTGTGGGCTTCGCGGCCTGTTGACAATCTGACCGCTGGTATCAACCAGGCACCTCCAGGCAAACCAGGCGGCCACAGCCGAGAACACAACCTCCCAGGCTCGGGCGGGCAGAGGGTCGAGGGCGCGAACGAACATACCCGCCATCGCCAGGCCCATGAGCACGTGCACGACATCGACATCGAGGCGTATGGGCCTGGACCACAGGCGCGATGCCACCAGCCGGCCGCCGCTGTACACCGCGACCGTAAGCATCACTACAGCAAAGAAAACCGCCAGCCAGCTTGGGCCCGACATGTTCACGAGAGTGACCCCCTCGGCTGTGGGCTCACGGCGTCGGGCACGTCCGGGCGCCTCCGCACAGGTCGCCAGAAGGCCGCTGCCAGAAGGATCAGGAGGGGCCCAGAGTTCACATCCGTAGCGCTGTTCGTGAACAGCGCCCCGAAGTTTTGGCCGATTACCCAGAACAGGAGGGCGAGCACGACCGCAAACCCGATCGTAATGTTGCCCGGCCTCCTTGGGAGGTAAACCCCGCACGCGACGATGGCCAGCAAGATGGCTATGGATGTTGTCAAGATGGTGCCCTGGTGCGCGACGAGACCGGCCACGTCCCGGTCGAGAGACGCCAGCCACGCGGGCTCGCCGGACGCCATCGACGTGATCAGGTCGTGAAGGCCCTGAGCGGACGAGTTGGCACCAGCCACGGCAAAATAGGCCAATGACCCCCACAAGAGGGACCAAAGCGCCCGCGCGCCTCGGGTGCCGATCGTCATGGAAGCCGCGAACGTGCAGTCTGGGACGGCGACGTCCCGGGGCCATAGAAGGACTGCCAGGAGGGCATACAGGATTACGGCCCCGGGCGCCCCATTAACGGGGTTGGCGGTGCCGTTGAAGATCCCGCCAAATCCCTCGCCAATCCACCAGACGCCAAGAGACCAGGCAATGGACGCCGCGAGCGCGGCCTTGAGCGTTGGCCGCCACGCCATCCCAAGGCCGATCGCGATTTGGAGCAGGGCGAAGGCAGAGTCCGCCAGGACCGCGTGCTGGGCGATCATGGCGCCTGACAGGCTGATCGGCCGGGCAATGAACCACGGGTTGCCAGCCGCGGTCATCGTTATCATCTGAGACCCAAAAGCCTTGGTGAAGAAAAACCCCTGCAGCTGCAACACCCCATCGAGCAACCAGATGAGGGCTAAAGCCAGCTGAAGTGTCCGCCGCGCGCTCGGGCGAGAACCAGTGGCGACGAGAGGCCTGGCGGCGACGGGTGCATAAACACCCATGACCCCGCTCATCGTCTCCGCCTTGAACCGGCCATCTCCGCACCCCCCAAACATCCGATGGTGGTCGATCTCGAGAACTGAGCTGCCCGGGGGTTAGAACCGCAATTACCTGGGCCTAACAGCTACGCACTCACACAAACTACTACGCAACGGGTCGCCGGCCCAAAGAGAGCACCCGCTGCTCCCGGGGAGGCAGCCTTCCTCACATCTGTAAAGTCGCCGGCGCCGGTCGGCTGGCCCGGTTGCCTCGGCTCGGCGAACAAGGGCTATCTCACGAGATGGGCTGACCGCTGGGCGAGATGACCTGCCAGAGACCCATGTCATCTTCCTCGCCCGTGGCCTCACCAGGGAATTTGTCCAATCTATAGGTGTAAAGAGGCCACCTGTGGTAAGTGACCTGCAGCAAGCCGTTGGCTCGCCGCACCAGGCCCACAAGGGCTCGGTCGACGCCGGTGCCAGTGACAAGCTGTTGCTCCCGGCCGGACAGCAGGAGCGGCGGCCACTGGACGATGCACATGCCATAGCACACACTTTGGCCCTGGTGGTCCGGGGTGTAGATGTAGAGGGTCATACCCCGGGAGTCCACCAACACTCGTCCCAGACCGCCAACCCGTCGTACACCGATCGCGTACGCGCTTTCGGTTCGCCTGACTGTGTTTGTTGATGCACACCCGAGCAACAGGCCCCCAAGTGCCAGAACACCTAGCAGTGAGGTGAGGCGCCGGCGCCCAAACTCGCTCCCGCGGCTACGCCTCATCGCTTACCTGCCCACCGAACTCGCGGCTTGGGACCTTCGAGCGTGCCACCTCCGCAAAACCCGGGCCGACCGTGATGCTCGGGGCCGGGGACGAGGTCAGGGCCTGGCGGGAGGTACGCCATCGAAAGGATTGGTCAGTACGACGTCAGGGTCGATCGGCATTTCTGGCGGATGGGCCACTTACCGCACCGTACCGCTCAAGACCGACCGAGGCCGGCCGGGCACTCTGCCGACAGCCTCTCCTCGCGCCAGCACACGGAGGACCGCTGAAGGTTGTCAATCCCACAGGGCGCCGAGACGTCCGGCTATCAAGCGGAGCAGCGTCAGTTCACGGGCAGGCCGATTTCCCGGCGTGCCGTGGTGCATCGAGATGACCCCCCGTAGCTGGCCCTCTCGGTCGAAGTACGGCAAGGACTCGACCGCTCGAGAACCCGCCTCCAACATGACGTCGCGACCCGTGGTCCCATCGAATATGGGGTTGTTGGCCACGTCGTCGACGACGACCAGGTCATGTTGAAGGAGGGCCACGCCGCACGCTGACCTGTCGTCCGTGACACAGGCGAAATAGTTCAAGAACCCTGGTCGAAAACCATGGTGCGCGCCGATATACAGCGACCCCTCCGAGAGGTCCAGGATTTGCACGTCACTCATATCGGGACCGACCAGTTCTCGCACTGCGCGGCAAGCCGCCTCGGCTCTTTCATCGCCTCGCCTCGCGCCGTACAACAGCTGGTTGACCGTAGCAAGGTCCGACAGGGTGGCGCTGTCCTGGGGCAACCCCTGAGCGCGGACCACGACCAAGGCAGCGAGGTCTCGCACCTTCACGTTGCCGCGTTGCGAGGTGCGGCGGAGGATCTCGAATGCCTCGTCCGGGCTGCAACGGGACTGAGCCATGATGATGCCTTTGGCCTGTTCGATCACGGCCATGGATTCGACCCGGCCGAGCAGCCTGGCATAGAGGGCGGCCTGGGCGCTTAGGCCGAGAGACGCCTTGGCTTCTTTGAGATCCTTGGTGAGGTCCAGCCAATCCACGATTTCCTCGCCTTCGTCGAGAGACTGTGTTCCTGCTTGTAACTTTCCGGTTGTAACTTTCCAAGCACGCCAGCAGTGCTAAACATCGGCTGCCTCCGTCGAGGCACCACTCGCCCACGCCGAGGTCGACTATAGCCTGGGGGTTTGCTCTCGGTCAGTAGGGGTATCGTGTTATTGCGCGTCCCCTCCCCGAGGGCGTAAGGGGAGGTGGGCGCCCTAGAGGGTCCGTTGGCCCAAACGCTCGCCCGGGCATGGGCCAACGGCCCCTATGTCAAAAGCAATTCGTTCGGGGCAGAAAGCGCCCTGGGAACGCTCGAGGCGGGTGATGTTTGCGCCCCTGAGGTTTAGCGCGCCGGGCCGCAGGGTAGCTGTAAATGCACAGGAGCGGCCGAAACTCGCCTGGGACCATGAAGAGAGCGAGGCAAGACAGTGGCTCATAGGTTCTCGAGTAACGGGATTTCCTTCCTCTTTCCGGAGAAGTCGGTCAAT
>JASHVH010000134.1 GCA_030039575.1 Acidimicrobiales bacterium
CCGCCGATCAATACGGCGAAGATCATGTAAGCCGTCCACTGGACGTTGAAAACGTTGCCTGGTTCGACGTCCAGTTGGCTGATGGCGATAACGGCCCCGGCCGCCCCGCAACCGGCGGCGGCCAACACGTAAACGGCCCGCTTGGCGTTACCCACTCGCGAACCAACGCTCCTTGCCCCCGCTTCGTTATCCCGGACGGCGGTGAGCACCAACCCGGAACGGCTACGCAGCAGTAAGTACACCGATAAAACGGCCAGCAACGCGGTCCCGAGAGCCAACCAGTACGTGTAGTTCAGCAGGTTCGCCGGCCCGAAGCCGTCGAGCCCGGAGACGGGGGCCCCGGTACCACCCCCGAGCGACCCAAAACGCTCGACGAACAGGACGCCCACCTCCGCCAAGACCCACGTCGCGATGGCGAAATAGGCACCCGAGAGACGGAAGACGAGCCACGAAGAGGGGACGGCCAGTGCCGCCGATACCACCACGGCTATCGGCACGGCGACGAACGGGTCGATACCGTGCTGTGACGCCACCAGGATGGCGTAGGCACCGACACCGATGTACAACTGCTGCCCAACCGACACCAGGCCGGCGTAGCCGGCCAACGCGTTCCACATGGTCGCCAGGGTCACCAGGATGAACAGGTTTACGAGCGTGTTCGCAAAAGACGCGCTGGCAAAATAGGGGAGCAGTACCAGGACGATGATGCCGGCCGTCCCCACTGTCCCTTCCAGCGTCGCCGGCCGCCGTGACCGGGTGACTAAGAGAGACGAGGAGGCGGGGGCCACCTCGGCCCCCCCGGCGGTGACGACCTCAGCGGTCATGCCGCCGCCTTCTTCGGGAAGAGGCCACGAGGCCGCACGGCGAGGACGGCGAGGAACACGAGGTACGGTGCCATGGCGCCAAAGTCCGGGTCCACCAGCGCGCCGAGGGTCGAAGCGACGCCCAGGACTATGCCTCCGATAAGCGTCCCCCACAATGAGCCGAGCCCGCCGATCACCACTGCCGCGAAGCCGTACAGCAGGTACGAAGGACCGGTGGTGGGAGCGACCGATGTGTACATGCCGAGAGCGAGGCCGGCGAGGGCGACCGTCCCGAAGGCCAGGCCGGTGGCAATCCCGAAGAGGTGCCGGTAGTTGGCCCCCATCAGCTGCGCCGTTTCACGGTCGTCGGACATGGCCCGCACCATCCGGCCGGTGCGGGTCCGGGCCAGGAAAAGTTGCAGCGCCGCCAGCGCCACCAACGCGGCGCCGAGGATGATCAACGACAGGTAGGGGACGAAGATCTGGTTGGAGATCTCGAAAGAACCGGAAACCAGCGAACCGATGTTGAGCGATTGGCTGTTAGCGGTGAACGCTTCCAGGAGGCCGTTTTCCAGGACCACAGATAGGCCGAACGTGACCAACAGGGTCGTGACCGCGCCCGAGTCGAGGCTGCGCTGGAACAGCAGGCGCTGAAGGATGTAGCCCCCGACTACGAACACCGGCACCACCAGCACGAAGATCCACAAAGCGGGGATATGGCTGGCCGGGATCAGGACCACCGCCAGGTACACGGCGGCCACGGCCACGTCACCGTGGGCCAGGTTGATCACGTCCATCACCCCGAACATGAGAGAAAGCCCGCAGGCGAACAGGGCGAACAGGCCGCCGAGGAGGATGCCCTGGACGAGGGCGTTGACGACGTTCATGGGCGGGGCCCCTGGAGGAGGGTGCCGTGGACGAGGGCGTTGACGACGTTCATGGGCGGCGCCGGGCCCATTTGGCGCCCGTTCTGGGGCTGAAAAAGTGTTCCGGGGCTGAAAAGGTAATTGCAACCACACTTTTCAGCCCCAAAAGCCGTCGGCAGGCGGGGTCGAGGCTTCCGGAGCAAGGGGAACCGGTGGGCCCCATTGGCCTGGAGCGGGATTTTATGGTCGGCGTGTTCATGCGCCTTTTTTCCTCGTCATGCCGAAATAGGCCGCCTCGATTTGTTCGAAGTCGAGCTCCGCCGGCACGCCGGCCAGCGTTTGGCGGCCCTCGAGCAAACACTGGACCCGAGCGGACACCTTCAGCGCCTGGCGCACGTCCTGTTCTACGAGCAACACGCCCAGCCCGGCTTCGACCAGCTCGGGTAAAACGGCGTAAATACGCTGCAAGGGGACGGGGGCCAGGCCGAGAGAAGGCTCGTCGAGCATTAGCAGCCTCGGGTTGGCCAACAGTGCCCGGGCTATGGCCACGGCCTGTTGCTCTCCGCCGGAGAGTTGGGACGCGGGTTGGCGCCGGCGGGTCGCCATCCACGGGAACATGGCCAAAACGCGCGCCATCGTCCACGGCCCGGGCCGGGCGCGGTAACAACCGGCCAGTAGGTTCTCCTCGACGTTGAGAGAACCGAACAGCCGTCTCCCTTCCGGGACCAGGACTATGCCGGCGGCCACCCGCTTTTCCGGCGCCAGCCGGGTTATGGCCACACCGTCCAGGAGGACCGCACCGGACGACGGTTTATGGAGCCCCGCAATAGTGCGCAGGAGGGTCGATTTCCCGGCCCCGTTTGCTCCAATTATGCCGAGCACCTCACCCGGGCTGACCGACAGGCTGACTCCCTTCACTGCTTCGAGTTGCCCATGGCAAACGGTGAGGCCGCGCACCTCCAGGAGCGCGCTCATATGGCCTCGGGAACGGTACTGTCCAGAGGGTGCTGACCAAGCGCCGAGGGGTCATCTGTACCGAGGTAAACCTCTTTTACCCTTGTGTCGGCCAGCACATCTTCTGGCCGGCCGTCGGCGATAATTACCCCTTCATCCAGGCATAGCAACCGCTCCACGGTGCTGGCCAGTGCGCGCACCACGTGCTCGACCCAGACCACGGCCAAGGAGCCGCCGATCGCCGGGCTGGCCCGGGCTCGACGCACGATGGCGATCAGTTCCTCGACCTCCAGGTCCGTCAGGCCCGCGGCCACCTCGTCGAGCAACAACAGCCGCGGCCCGGTGGCGAGGGCACGGGCTAACTCGAGCCGCTTCCGGTCCAGCAGCCCTAGTTCGCCGGCCGGGCGGTTGGCGGCGCCGGCCAGACCGGTTTCTTCGAGGACGGACAACGCTCGCTGGGTGGCGTGCCCGCGGCGCAGCCCCGCACCCGCTTGGGCCGCCACCAAAACGTTCTCGAACACAGACATTTGCTCGAACGGGCGCGGCACCTGGTAGGTCCGGCCGATGCCCAGCCGGCAACGCGCCGCGGCATCGAGGCCGTTGACCAGCCGGCCCCCGAACACCACCCTCCCCCGGTCGGGGGCCAGGTCACCGGAAATGATGCTGAACAGGCTGGTTTTCCCGGCCCCGTTGGGGCCGACGACCCCTATCAGCTCGTCGGCCCTGACCTCGAGGTTGAGCTCGTCGGCCACTGACACCCGCCCGAAGCGCTTGGTGACGTGGTCCAGCTCGAGCAATAACGACGCCTGTACCCGGCTGTTCAACGGCGATGGGGCCAACGGCGGCGTGGCCCGCGATGGCCCGGTCCCGACTGGCTCAGCCCGAACTGGCTCAGCCTCCCCAACCTCAGGGGTTGGTGGGTTCAAGGTCCCGTTGATAGGCCAAGAGGGGGCATCGGAGTTGTCGACTACGTACATGGCGTACGGGAAGTCCGTGAAAGAGCCCGGCTTGCCCTTTTTCCACTGGACCCCGGCCGCCGGGATGATGGCGACGCCAGGGGCGGGCCCACTCGCGAAGTCGACCACGCCGTTCATGCCTTCATATTTCATGCTGTGCAGGGCGGCTGCCACCTCGGCATGGTCGTGAGGGTCGCTGGCTTCAGTAAAGGCGTTCTTGGCCACCTCGAAAGCAGCGTACGTCGACCCGATGGCCTGGGTCCACTGTTGCCCCGTGGTCTTCTGGTAGTCGAGGGCGAGCTGGGCTGCCGTCTCCCCCGTGAGCGACGATTTGTACGGGGCAAAGGGGGACCACCAGCTATCTGTGGCGATGTTGTTCACGAGCGAGCCGAGTGCTTTGACGTCGGCCGGGAAGAGCAGCACCTTCGCTACGGTAGCCAGCTTGGGTTTGAAGTCCTGCTGCGCCGCCTCCTTCCAGAAGGTGTTGAAGTCGGGCGGCAGCGGTACGTTCACGAAGATCTCGCAGTCGTGAGACTTGAAGTCCGAGATCATCGACGTGAAATTGGTTGTACCGTCCGGGTAGGCCCCGCCGTCGACCGGCGTATACCCCGCCGCCTTCATCATTGGCGGCCACGCGGCGCGGAACGCATTGCCGTCGGAGTCGTTCGGGAACATCTCCGCCACCACCTTGTTGGTGCTGATCCGGTTCCACATCGGGATAAAGCACTTCCCGAACCCTTCTAGCCCGAAGAAGAACATGACGTTGTACTGGTACTTGGTCGTGGGCTTCAACGGGTCCCCACCGAGGCCTGCGTACCATGACTGCCACGGCACGACGGTGGAAACACACGGCACGCCCTCGGTTTCGCAGATCAGGGCGACCGGGTTGTCCGTCTCGGGCGTCGAACTGGTGATGATCAGGTCGGCTCGGTTGCTGAGGATGAGGTTGCGGGCCACTTCGGAGGCCCGGTTGGGGTCGGACTGGCTGTCGGCCACGATTATCTCGACGGTGTACGTCGTGCCCCCGACGGTAAAACCTTTGGAGTAGGCGCTTGTTTGCCGGATTTTGTTGACGGCGAAGTTGTTGGACGTGGCGAAGTCGGCCAGATCCCCCGTCTGGGGGCTCACGAAGCCGATGACGATCTTGCCTCCCGAGCCAGAGGCTATGCGCCTCAAGCTGGCGCCACGTGAGCCAAGTAACCGGCCTGCACCGAGGACCGCCACTCCGGCCCCCGCTCCTTGCAGCAGCTGCCGACGCGAGATCATGGTGCCAACCTGTCGGCCGGGTGGCTGGTAAGTGCCGCCCCCCGGTCCCGGTCCGGGGCCCCCTTCCGTGGTGGCCCCGTCCGTGCCGGTCTTGTCCGGGTTGGACAACGAGCCGGCACGTCCTTGATCGCGAACTGCTTCGGGCACTGTCCCCCTCCTTTCACAAATGTTCGCTATCCGAACATTGATTCGTGTTACGCACAGCATATATCGTGGTGGTACGGGAGGGAAGTAGGCAGTATGGCAGAGATCCTCGATCTCCAGTCGGCGGTCCAGCGAGTGGTCCATGACGGCGACTGCGTCGCTATGGAGGGGTTTACCCATCTGATCCCCTTTGCCGCCGCCCACGAGATCATCCGTCAGGGCCGGCGCGGGCTGACGCTTGTCCGCCTCACCCCGGACGTCGTCTTCGACCAGATGATCGGCATGGGCTGCGCCCGGGCCCTGGTTTTTTCCTGGGGCGGTAACCCCGGCGTCGGCTCGCTCCACCGGCTGCGCGACGCCATCGAGAACAGCTGGCCGGAGCCGCTCAGCATCGATGAGCACAGCCACGCCGGCCTCACGAACCGCTATGTAGCGGGGGCGGCGGGGTTGCCGTTCGCGGTGATGCGGGGCTACATGGGTACGGATCTTCTACAGCACTCACCCACAGTGGCCACCATCGAATGTCCTTTTACGGGCGAAAGGCTGGCCGCCGTCCGTGCCTTGCGGCCGGACGTCGCCGTAGTCCACGCCCAGCAGGCTGACCGGAAGGGCAACGTCCAGCTCTGGGGCATAACCGGCGTGCAAAAGGAGGCCGTCCTGGCTTCGGGACGCTCGCTTGTCACTGTCGAGGAGATCGTGGACGAGCTTGAGCCGAGACCTGGGGGTGTCGTCCTGCCGTCCTGGGTGGTGACGGCAGTCGTGCCTGTGCCCGGGGGCTCGCTCCCGTCTTATTCGCTCGGTTATTCGGATCGCGACGATGACTTCTATGTAGCGTGGGACGCCATAAGCCGGGACCGTGAGACTTTCCTCGGCTGGATGGAGGAGCACGTGCTCTGTAGCTCCTCCGTGGTGCAGCCGTGACCCTCAGTGGCCCCAGCACTGCGCGTCCCCGGGCCGTTGCAGGTGGTGCAGGGGACGGGCCCACGGATGGGCCGGCCAACCCGGACTTCGTACGCTCCCTGGCGCGCGGGCTCGACGTGATAAAAGCGTTCGGGCCGGAGAACCCTCAGATGACCTTGAGCGAGGTGGCCCGGGCCACAGGGCTCACGCGGGCGGCGGCGCGGCGTTTCCTGCTGACCTTGGCCGACCTCGGTTACGTGCGCAGTGACGGACGGGAGTTCTCGTTGCGGCCAAAGGTGCTCGAGCTCGGTTACGCCTACCTGGCCGGCCTCAGCTTGAACGACGTGGCGGCACCGCACGTCGAGGATCTGGTGGCTCAGACGCGCGAGTCCTCGTCGGTGGCCGTGCTCGATGGCGAAGAGATCGTGTACGTGGTTAGGGTCCCGACCAAACGGATCATGGCCGCTTCCATTTCGGTCGGCACGCGCTTCCCCGCTTATGCCACCTCGATGGGACGAGTTCTCCTGGCCCACCTCCCGGAGGACCAGTTCGAGGATTACGTGAAGAATGTCTGCTTGGCGGCGATCACGAAAAGGACCGTGACAGACCCTGACCGCCTCAGGGATTTGCTGCGCATGGTCCGCGCCCAGGGTTACGCCATGACCGACCAGGAACTCGAGGAGGGTCTGCGCTCGGCCGCCGTCCCCCTCAGGGACGCAAAGGGTTCGGTGGTGGCCGCGTTGAACATCTCGACCCATGCTTCCCGGGTGACTATGGAGGAACTGCGCCGCAACCTCCTGCCGCAGCTGTTGGCGACCGCCCGTTTGATCGAGACAGACCTGGCCGCCCGCGAGGGGCCCAAACAGGCGTAGGGAGTTCACCCATGACTGTTCTCCCATGACCGGCGCGTCGACCGGCTGCCCTGTCGTCCTGTCAGCGGTGCGCACCCCCGTTGGGCGCTACGGTGGGGCGTTGGCCGGTGTCCGTCCGGACGACCTCGCCGCCGCAGTGGTACGAGAAGCGGTGGCCCGTTCCGGTGCCGCCGCCAGCGATATCGAAGACGTCTACTTCGGGGCCGCCAACCAGGCGGGCGAAGACAACCGCAACGTAGCCAGGATGGCGGCCTTGCTGGCGGGTCT
>JASHVH010000135.1 GCA_030039575.1 Acidimicrobiales bacterium
TTCGAGGGTCTTTTGGTACTGGTCCTCCAGCTCTTGGGCCTTTTGCTTGGCTTCTTCGGCGTCGCTGATGTTGCGCTGGATCTTCTCCAATCGGTCATCAAGGGCCCGGTTTATGGGCGGGATAATCCATTTGGCCAGAACGGCCAGCAACAACAGGAAGATAACCAGCTCAACGATAAAAGTGCCGTTGGGGACCAGGAAGTTGGAGGTGGCTACATACACCTGACAGTTACCTCGTGACCAGTGCTCAGCCGGTAGCGAGAACGAAGACGAACAAGGCGGTGAAGGCCAGGTTGATGAAGTACATGGCCTCGACCAACCCCACAATCAGGAACATCGTCGAGTAAAGACGCCCCTGGACCTCAGGTTGACGGGCGATCCCGGCAATGGTCTGGCTGCCGGCCAGGCCGTCGCCGACAGCGGCGCCCACTGCGCCACCGCCGAGCGCCAGGCCGCCCCCGACAAAGGCGCCGGCGAGCTCGACCGACTTCTCGATGGTTGCCGACATTTAGTTCTCCTTATCCTCTCCTGTATGTGCTGGGCCGGCCCGATGCCGCCTCCGCTAGTGCCTGCGGCACTAATGCGCCTCTTCTGAAACTGCGAACTGGAAGTAAAGAATGGTGAGCAGAGCAAAAATAAATGCCTGGATCACGCCGATGAACATATCGAAAAGCTTCCATGCCAGGCTGAACGCGATCGTGGCCGGGAAGAAATAGATGGGGATGGCGAGGAGCAGGGCGATCATGATGCCGCCCGAAAAGATGTTCCCGAAGAGCCGGAGCGACAACGTCACCGGCTTCATCAGCTCTTCCAGGACCCTGATCGGGGCCAGCCATCTGGGTTTGGCCACGAAGGCCCTGGCGTACCCGGCGAAACCTCTGGCCTGGATGCTGGCCGCGTTCGTGACAATGAAAACGGTCCCGCCCAGGGCGTAGGTGAGGTTGACGTCGGCGCTGGGAGAAGGAAGGTAATCGGTGTTGCGGAACAGGCCCGGGAACAGCTCCACCCAGTTCGCTGCGAGCACGAGCAGAAAGATGGTTACGGCTATGGGCACGACGTGGCGGTACTTCGGGCCCATGCCACCGAAGACCGTTTCGGTCACCCAGCCGACGAGAACCTCCCAAAGCAGCTGAGTTTTGTTGGGCACTGACGAAGTAACCCTGCGCCTCACGTAGAAACCGAGCGCCAATATCACCGCGCAGGCCAGGAGGGTGCCCCAGATCGTGTCGAGGTTGAAGGTGATACCGCCCACGGTCTTCGTTACGTGGTCGCCCACGGGGATGGGCGGGACGGCGACTAAGTGGCGGCTAAGCATCGGCCTGCCCTTCGGTCCCGCCGGGGACCGCAAAACCGTCGCCCTGCGGCGCAGGTTCGGTGACCTGGTCTTTGCCGTTGGCTTCGGCGCTGTTCGCCGGGGCCAGGCCGGCGAGCTGGAGACGCTGGTAGCGCCAAAGTGCGGCCAGAGCGTTCGCCATCAACAGCACCTGGAAAGCCACCAGCCCGCCGATCATCCCGAAACCCATAGGGCGTACGAAATAAAGCAGGGCAAAGGCGACGATGGTGATAGCACCAAGGCGACCGGCCACGCTGCCGGCATACGGTTTGCGCTCAATATGGCCGTCGGTCTTGCTGTAACGCACGGTGGAGAGTTGGAAGAGCCTGTGGTTGCCGGTAGCGGCAGCCAGGCCAAGGAGCACTCCGACCCCGGCCAAGGGTTGCCCGAGCAGTATGCCCACGAGCACGGCAAGTACGCCCAAGACAACGCATGACGCAATGGTGCGCCGCACTATCAGGTCGACATAAAGAACGGGGAAATCTGCGAGCATTAGAAGACGATCTGTGTCGCCGGCAGGTCACCGGAGCTGACAGGACAGCCGGGTGCATCTGCTGGGCCAGAGCATGCTAGCAGACTTGTCAACCCTGGCGCCCGTACCGACGCAACTCGGCTCGAGTCCCGATCACGCCCAAGGCGGCGCCGGCCAGAAGCCCGATGAGCATGAACAGCGGCAATGTCCCGAGGGCATGGTCCGCCAACCAGCCGAGCGCCCCACCCAGGATCAGGCAGATGGCGTTTAGCATACCGATGCCCGCATAAACCATGGGCCCCGGGTAGCGTTCCGGGCCAGAGGGCGGGTTGTCTTTGCCAGAGCCGGTACTGCTCATTTTGAACCGGACGACGTGTGGTGGCCTCCTTGCACGTCAGCAGCACCTGAGCGCTCGCGACCACGATAACCAGGCTACGAAACACGCCTGTAACACTGCAACTCCGCTCGGCCCGGGCATTCCGAAGTGACCCCGGGCCCACCCGGGCCCCAGGCTGGTCCCCCGGGTTCAGGTCTTCGGCGCCGGCAGATAGCGCCCACCGGTAGGCGGCGTCACTTCCGCCAGAGGCCCAGCAGGCAAAGGGCCAGTAGTCAGAGGACCAGCAGTCAGGGGGCCCGTAGGTGGTGCCACTTCCACCAGAGGGACGGTGGTTTCGCCATCGCCACTGATGCCGCCGTTGCCTTCACTGGCGTCGGGCACCCCGGGCACTGCAGCTTGGCCCACCAGAGGCCCGCCGACCCCGTTCGCACCGCGTGCCGCTCTCGCACTCGCCGCCGCCCTGGCCCGCACCGCTTGACCGTTGACCCCGGGCGCGCCGTGGCGGGCCCCGTTGCGAGCCGCGCCAGCCCGGGCCTCGTCGGCGTCGTCATCGGTCGTGGCCACGTTGGTACGCCCCCTGGGAGCGAACAGTGTGTAAAGCAAGATCGACAGAGCACCCACGGCTATCGGGGGTATCTCGTTATGCGAGTTGGTAATACCGGGCCACAACACAATGCCTGAGAGCAGCGCCGTCCACGCCCACAGTATGAGCACGGCCGGGCGGTGGCCATGGCCCAGCCTCATCAGGCGGTGGTGGAGGTGGTTGAGGTCGGCCACAGCAGGGCTGGTGCGCTGCCCGGCCCGCCGCACTATGGCGAAGGCGGTATCGAGCAGGGGGATCCCCAGGATGAAGAACGGGATGAGGATCGGCGCAAAGAAAAAGTACGTCCGGCCGCTGAACTGGTAGCTGTCCTGGCCCACCACCGCCAGGGTCGACGCGGCGACGAGGACGCCCAAAAGCATGGCCCCGGCGTCGCCCATGAAAATCTTGGCCGGGTAGAAATTGTGAGGCAAAAAGCCAATACACACGCCGACCGCCACCACCGCGATGAGGGGCCCGGCGTTACTGCTGGTGATGATCCCGACCACGTTCAACTGGTGCGAGTACACGAAAAAGGCGCCGGCGGCGATGGCCACCACGCCCGCGGCCAGGCCGTCGAGGCCGTCGATGAAATTCACCGAGTTCGCCATGATGGCCACCCACAAGACGGTGGCCAGGGCTGCCAGGTCCGAACTCAGCACGACCGTGGTCTGGGCCAGCGGCACGTGGAAGAAAAGCATGTTGATCCCGAAGAAATACAGCACTGTGCCCGCCAGCACCTGCCCGGCCAACTTGGCCGGCGGCGACATCTCACGCACGTCGTCGGCCATCCCGACCGCGAAGATCACGGTGGCCGCCAGCACCACGCCCAGGGGGGCCGAGCTGCCGCGGAAAACGGGCGCAAATGCCGGGAGCTGCGAGGCCACCGCTATGGCTACCAGCATCCCGAGGTACATCCCCGCCCCGCCTCCCGTAGCGGTGGGCCGCTCGTGTACACGGCGGTCGTCGGGCACCACCACCAGAGACTGCCGCTTGGCCACCACCCGCACCGCGAAAGTGACGGCCCAAGTGGTGACAGCGGCCACCGCAAAGATGATGATGTACTCGCGGAACCGGATCAACGGAACTTCTTTACCCCGGACGACGGGGCCGGCAAAACGACGTCACGGGTAAGGGGCGAACTTGGAGCAAAGGGTCGCCACCTCCTCGCGCACGGCCTTTCGCTCCCGGTCGTCGCCGGGGGAGGCGAGCACCCGCCGTACGAGGTGAGCTATCTCGGCCATCTCCCGCTCCCGCATACCGGTGGTGGTCACCGCCGCCGTTCCGATGCGTAACCCGCTGGTTATGAACGGCGACCTTGGGTCACCCGGGATCTGGTTGCGGTTGAGCGTGATCCCCGCCAGGTCGAGCGCCTCCTGAGCCACCTTGCCGGTCAGGTCGGGGTCGAAGGTGCGCAGGTCGACCAGCATCAGGTGGTTGTCCGTGCCTCCCGAGACGATCCGGAAGCCTTCCCCGGCCAGCGCGGCGGCCAACGCCCGGGCATTGCGGACGATCTGGGCCGCGTACTCGGCGAACTCGGGCTGCGCGGCTTCGTAGAACGCCACCGCCTTCGCCGCGATGACGTGTTCGAGGGGGCCGCCCTGGAGCCCCGGGAAAACGGTTTTATCGATGACCTGCGCCAGAGCCGAGGTCGACAGGATGCAACCGCCTCGAGGCCCCCGAAGGGTCTTGTGCGTGGTCAAGGTGACGATGTCCGAGAACGGCACCGGGTTCGGATGCACGCCCCCGGCCACGAGCCCGGCGATATGAGCTGCGTCGAACATGAGCAAGGCACCGACGGAGTCGGCAATACGGCGGAAGGGCTCGGGCTCGATTATCCGCGAGTAAGCGGTGGCGCCGGCCACGATCAGCTTGGGCCGGTGCAGCTCGGCCAGGTCCGCCAGCGCCTCGAAGTCGATGCGCTCGTCGCTGGGGCTCACGCCGTAACTGACGAAGTGGTACCACCGGCCGCTCACGTTCACCGGGGACCCGTGGGTAAGGTGACCGCCTTGGTCAAGCCGCATCCCGAGCACCGTGTCGCCGGGTTCCAGGACGGCCAGGTAAGCGGCCAGGTTGGCGTTCGAGCCCGAATGGGGCTGCACGTTGGCGTGCTCAGCGCCGAACAGGGCGCAAGCACGGCTAAGGGCGAGTTCTTCGGCCTGGTCGATCACGGAATTGCCGCCGTAATAACGCTTCCCCGGGTACCCCTCTGAGTACTTGTTGGTGAGGACCGAACCCGTCGCCGCCAGGACTGCACGGGAAACAAAGTTCTCAGAGGCGATGAGCTGGAGGGTGGTGTTCTGGCGCTCCCTCTCGGCCTCGATTATGGCGAACAGTTCTGAGTCGGGGAACACTACCCCTGAGCATAGTGGCCTGGGGCATAGTGGCTGCTGGAAGAGGCTTTGGGAACTGCGTAACGGGCGGCGCCCTTCGGGCTGGGCTCAGCGCAGCGCGGCTGCGATCTCCGTGCTCGAGAGCCTGCCCTCCCGCAGCACTTTGGGCGACTCGCCCGTGCAGTCGACGACGGTTGAGGGCAGGCCGTCGCACAGGCCGGCGTCGAGCACAAGTGCAAGCTCGGCCCCGAGGGACTCCGACACGTCTTTCGCCGTAGTCAACGCCGGTTCTTTGTGCCGGTTGGCGCTCGTCGTCGCGATAGGGCCGATCTGCTCGCAGACCGCCAGGGGCACCGGGTGAGCCGGGCACCGGATGCCGATGGTGGCGTCCTCCTCCCCCAGGTCGGCCTCGAGATCGGGCCGGCGAGGCAGGACAAGGGTGAGCGGCCCGGGCCAATAGCGCCTCATCAGGCGCCGGGCCGACGACGGCACCGCGGTGCACAGCCCCAACGCCTGCGCCTCGCTCCCTACGAGCACGGGCAGCTCGACGCTCCTGGGGCGGCCTTTCAGCCGGAACAGCCGGTCGGACGCCCCGGTATGGAAGGGGTCCGCGGCCAGCCCGTACACCGTGTCGGTGGGCAGGCCGATGATGTCCCCACCCGAAAGCGCTTTTACAGCCAAGACGATCGCGTCCTCCGGCGGGTGCGCGCCGTACGCGGCAATAACCGAGGCCCCCATGACGTAGGAAGCTTATTTAGTAGCCGACGGCGGCGCTCAACGCGTTCGCGCCACGAGCACCCGCGGAAGGCCGGCGAGGTCGGGACGGACGAGGACCTCGCCCAGCCCGAGCTTCCGCACCATCTCCTGGGCGTCATCAGCCTGGTGCGGCTCGATCTCGGCCACCAGGGCTGACCGGTCCGCCAACCAGTCCGTCGCCCCGACGAGGATCTCCTCGAGCGCCTCGAGGCCGGTCGGGCCGGCCACGAGGGCCTGGACCGGCTCCCAGGCGGAGACTTCGGCCGGCA
>JASHVH010000136.1 GCA_030039575.1 Acidimicrobiales bacterium
GTGGAGGTGTCGGCCAACGCCAGCTCGTGGACGACGGTGGCCTCCTGTACGGGCACGGGGACGCCCGAGGTGGTGAGCTTCCCGGCCCAGACCGACCAGTACCTAGAGGTCGTGCTCACCTCGGTGGACACCAGCTACTGGTGGTCGGTCCAGCAGTTCTTCATCTACAACAGCACGGCGGGCACCACCACCACGACAACCGTCGCCACTGGGGCTAACTGCTCAGCCTCTGTTTCGGGTACCCAGCTCAACGAGTCTGCTTTCGTGGCCAGCACCAACGCCCCGTCCAGCAGCACCGACGCCCCGCAAAACGCCATCAACAACGCCATCAGCGGGGTAGACGCCAGCAGGTTCAGCACCGACGAAGACCAGGCGGCCGGGCTTTACTACGAAGTGAACATGGGCTCGTCACAAAGCGTGGACGAACTGGAAATGACGGCGCCGGATTACCCCGGCGACTACGCCCGCGGTTACGACGTCGAGGTTTCCAGCAACGGAACTTCGTGGACGACGGTTGCGAGCTGCACGGGTACGGCGAACCCGGAGATAGTCAGCTTCCCGGCCCAAACCGGCCAATACCTGGAGGTCGTCTTGACCGCGGCGTCCACGACCAACTGGTGGTCGATCGAACAGTTCAAGGTCTACTGACAGGGGGTACGGCCAAGCTTGGACAATGGGGGCGATGTATTGCGCCACGAGCTCATTATCGGCACCTACACCGAGCCCATGCCGCACGTCGACGGTAAGGCGGAGGGGATCCTCTCGTGCCGGTACGACGGTGCCGCCATCGGGCCGGTACGCGTGCTCGCACCGACGCGGAACCCGACGTACCTCGCGCTCTCGCCTGATCGCCGGTACCTGTACGCAGTGCACGAAACGTCCACGTTCGAGGGCCGGCCCGGCGGAGGAGTGTCGGCCTTCGCCCGTGATTTGCGTACCGGCGACCTGACGCCCTTGAACTCGAGGTCGTCTGGCGGCGTCGAGCCGTGCCATCTCGACCTCGACCCCGACGGCCGCTTCCTGCTGGTGGCCAACTACGCGTCCGGGTCGGTCGCCGTCTTTGAGCTCGGGCCGGACGGGAGCCTCGGCATCATGACCGGGCATGTGCAGCACCAGGGGTCCAGCGTTCACCCGGAACGCCAGACGGGGCCGCACGCCCACATGGTCTCGTTCGACCCCCACAGCGGCGAAGTGCTCGTTTCGGATCTGGGCCTCGACTCGGTCCTGGTGTACGCGTTGACCAAAGGCGGGGTACTGGTTGAGCGGCCGGGACGGCGCATCGAGATGGAGCCCGGGTCCGGGCCCCGGCATGTCGCGTTCCACCCCGATGGTCACCACTTGCTCGTGGTCAACGAGCTCGGCAACACCCTCGTTGCCCTACGTCGCGATGGAGAGCGGTTCGTGCCAACTGCTAAATCATCCACGCTGCCTCAGGGTTTCAACTCGCACAGCCAGGCCGCGGCAGTCCGGGTTTCCCCGTCGGGTGCTTGCGTACTGGTCTCGAACCGCGGCGTCGACAGCGACTCGATCGCCGTTTTCCGTTTCGGCCCCGAAGACGGCTCACTCGAGCTGGCCCAGGTCCAGCCGACGGCAGGCCGGGAGCCTCGCGAGTTCGTGTTCGACCCCGACGGCCGTTTTGTCGTCGTGGCCAACCAGGACAGCCACACCCTTGTGGCCTTCGCGTTCGACGAGCGGGCCTGTCACCTCGAGCAGGTGGCGTCGGCGACCGTGCCGACGCCGGCGTGCCTGGCCGTAGCTTGACGGCGTGCCAGTGGTTTGACGGCGGGTCAGGCGGGCGTGGCGACCGACTCGAGGTCGTGGGCGGCGCGCCCAAGCTCGACGGCCCGCTGGCTCAACAGGGCCTCGGAATAAGCGAGTTGTTCGTCGGTAGGCGGCGGCGGTCCCAACCGCAGCCCGCGATCGGTGTCTATCGTGGCCACGAGGGAATCGAGGGCCTGGTTGGCGCGGGTCGCGGCTGCCGTGGCCCGTGGTTCCTTGGAAGCTGAGGCGAGGTTGCTCAAGCCGCTACGGGCACGGGCGGCCCTGCTGTTCAGGTCCACCCAGACCTGGGCGGCGGTGGTCGGGTTCCGGAGCAGCGGGATGCCACGTTCGACCGCCGTGGCCAGCGCCGCAGCATCCGCGGCTACCACCTGGGCGTTCGAGGACCACTGAGTGCGCTGCCGGTTGCGGGCGAAGAGGAAGTAAAGGCCGGCGATCAGTGCCACCCCCACGGCCACGATGATGACTATGGCGGCAATCCTCGAGCCCGAGACACTGCTGGTCGAGCTGGAGGTCGTGGTCGACGTTGTCGGCGTGGTGGTGGTGACCCGAGAGCTAGTCGTGGTCGTGGCGGGAGCAGTGGTGGGCGGGGTGGTCGTGACAGTTGTCGTGGCTGTGGTAGTCGGCGCCGCAGTGGTCGCCGGTGTCGTAGCGGGCAGTGTGGTAGCGGTGGCTTGCGCCAAGGCCGGGGCGGCGGACAACGCAACTACCACCATGGCTGCAGGCAGCGCCGTCGCCATCTTCCCCATGGTCGCCTGACCATAGCCGATCTCGGCTCTCCGTCACCCAATCGAGGTACGCTGTACCGGTGCCAGGAGCACCTGAGCCGCAACCTCCAAGTACCGCCTCTGCGGGGCGTGGTCCCGCAGCAATTGGTACCGCTGACAACCACCAGGGCCGCTCGGACGGCCAAGACCCCGGGGCACTGCACTTGTCTTGCCTGCTCGGGATACCGGTAGTTGGGCCCGGCGAGCAGCACCCGGGCGAGCTGGTCGATGTAATAGCTCGGCTGGCCGGTGAGAGCTTGACGGGCGCTTGGCACCCGTCAGTGACCGGGTTGGTGGTCAGTTACGATGGCCAGGACCGCTTCGCCCACGCCCACGAAATCGAGAGCCTGACGTACGAGTCGGCCCGGCTGACGGTCGACCCGAAGGACCTGGGCCCGTTCGAGCGGCGTCCCGGGGAAGTACTGCTCGCCAAGGACCTGCGCTCGAGGCACCTGATCCACCTGGAGGGGGCACGCCTCGTTAGGGCCAACGAAATAGAGCTGGCCAAAGTGGGCTCGACCTGGCACGTCATTGGCGTCGACACCAGCTCCCGGCCCGTGCTGCGCCGTCTGCTGCCGAGGCGGATGCGCCACCTGGTGAAGGCAGGCAAAGTGGTCGACTGGTCGGAGATCGAGCCGTTCGTCGCCCATGTGCCTACGGCGCACTTACAGATCCCGTTCCGCAAACTGCGCCGGCTACACCCCGCCAAACTGGCTGACTTGGTCGAGGCGGCATCGCATGAAGAGGGCGAAGAGATCATCCGGGCGGTGAGCGAGGACACCGCGCTCGAAGCCGATGTGTTCGAAGAACTCGACCCGGAGCACCAGGTCGAGTTCTTGCGGTCACGGTCCGACGACGAGGCGGCCAAGCTCCTCTCGGCAATGGAGCCGGACGATGCCGTCGACTTGCTGACCGAGCTCGACCAGGAGAGGCGCCTCCCCATCCTCCAGCGGATGCCGCAGGCGACCCAGCTAAAGCTACGCAGCCTGCTCAGTTACAACCCGGAGACGGCCGGTGGCCTCATGAACCCCGACTTTGTCTCGGTGGCGGCGACCTCTTCTGTGGCGGATGCCCTCGAAGCGGTCAAGTCGTCGCCTACCCCGCCCCAGGCTGCAGTCGTGGTGTTCGTGACGGATGAGCGAGGGCGCTTGCAAGGCACGGCTCTCTTGGTGGACTTACTGCGCTCAGATCCCTTGGACAGCATCGCCACCGCCACGAAACCCGACCCGCCATCATTGCCGGCGGACGCGGATATTCATGAGGTTGTGCGGAAAATGACCGACTACAACCTGGCGGTAGCGCCGGTGGTCGACGACGACGACAAGATGCTGGGGCAGATCAGCGTCGACGATGTCCTGGAGTTGATGCTCCCTACCGGGTGGCGGCGCCAGTACGGGATGGACGCGGCCGAGTAGCCGAGCCAGTAGCCAAACGGGTGCGGCCCGCTGCCTCCTGGCCCTTTGCCATCGGAAAAGCCCCGCCCGGTGGTAATTTTCCCCGCTTCACAAAGGTTCACAAAGGCGCCTTTCTCCGGCCGGTGGTACAGTGTCGAGGTCAGGCAGTCGCATGGGCCTGTTTTAGGCGGGCTGTTGTAACTGGGCCGGTCGGCCCGGTGGCGCAGCCGAATGGGACTGCGGGACAAGGAACAACGAGGAGCAGCACTGAGCGCCGAGAGAGGATCGCCTTACAGACCTCGGGCGCAAGCGCTGGCGCCGGACCGGAGGCGGTAGGCACGTTGGCCTAGCCGCCGGGGACCGGAGTTGGCGTGAGTGCCCGTGTGAGCACGCGTCAGCCCTACGAGCCGGGAGGTCCACTGGCCATGGCCAACGACACGCTGGGTGATGACCCTCAAGCCGTGACGCCAGTGACCGCGGTCCTGGACGAAGCCCACCTCGGTGACATCGAGGGCGCTTTCGGCACCATCCGTGTCCAGGACGTAGCCGCTCGCCGGACATGGGGCGCCCGTTTGCTCACTTTCGCCGCCATCGTCGGCCCGGGGCTCATCGTCATGGTCGGAGACAACGACGCAGGCGGGGTGGCAACCTACTCGCAGGCAGGCCAGAATTACGGCACCAGCCTGCTCTGGGTGCTCCCCCTCCTTATCCCGGTCCTTATTGTCAACCAGGAAATGGTGGTCCGCCTCGGCGCCGTGACCGGCGTCGGCCACGGCCGGCTCATCCTGGAACGGTTCGGCCGCTTTTGGGCCAGTTTTTCCGTAGGAGACCTGTTCATCCTGGACTTCCTTACGATCGTGACCGAGTTCATCGGCGTGGCGTTGGCTCTCGGTTACTTCGGCGTAAGCGAGTACGTCTCAGTCCCAATCGCTGGTTTTGGCCTGGTGGCCATGACGGTTACGGGCAGCTTCAAACGTTGGGAAAGGTTCATGCTCGTCTTTGTGGCCGGCAATTTCCTGGTCATCCCGTTGGTGATCTTCAGCCACCCCTCGGCGGGCCCGGTCTTCCACGGCTTGTTCGTGCCCGGTATCGCAGGCGGCGCCAACTCCACCTCCGTCCTGCTGATCATCGCCATCGTCGGCACTACGGTGGCGCCTTGGCAGCTGTTCTTCCAGCAATCCAACATCGTGGACAAGAGGATCACCCCTCGTTGGATCAACTACGAGCGGGCGGACACCGTAACGGGCTCGTTCGTAACGGTCATCGGCGCCGTCCTCATCACAGTCACGTGCGCTTTTGCCTTCCTGGGGACCCATTACTTCGGCCGGTTCACGGATGCGGGGGCGACGGCGTCAGCCCTAAATGCCGTACTCGGCCATGCGGCCGGCACCCTCTATGCCCTTGTACTGCTGAACGCCTCTATAATCGGCGCGGCCGCCGTCACCCTGGGGACCTCGTACGCCGTCGGTGACTTTTTCGGGGCTCACCACTCGCTCCACCGCAACTTCTTCCAAGCGAAGGGGTTTTACTCCAGTTTTGCCCTGCTCGTCGCTTTTGCCGCTGGCATCGTGCTCATCCCCGGGGCTCCGCTCGGCGTCATAACGGTAGCCGTGCAGGCCCTGGCCGGAGTGCTGTTGCCCTCGGCGTCGGTGTTCCTCCTCCTGCTCTGCAACGACCGGGAGGTACTGGGCCCCTGGGTCAACCGGCCATGGCTTAATGCCCTGGCCACATTCATCATCGCAGTGTTGCTGGTCATGTCGTTGATCCTGGTCGCCACCACCGTCTTCCCGAACATAAACGTCACCACGCTCAGCCTCATCCTGGGTGGCGTGCTGCTGGCCGCGTTGGCGGTTAGCGCGACCCTCTACCTACTACGGCTCCGAAGCCGGCCCGCACAGCCACCGATGAGCCGAGCCCACAGGGACAGCTGGCGGATGCCGCCCCTCGCCCTGCTTGGCCGGCCCGAGTGGTCGCGGGGGCGCGTGGTGGCCATGTGGGCACTGAGGGGTTACCTGGTGGTCGCCGTGGTGCTGTTGCTGGTGAAAGCGGTGCAGTTGAGCGGCGGTTGACGCATTTCGCCTCGTCAAGCCTGGCGGCCGTCCCGCCGCTCCACTTTTCTGAACGAAGCAGTTTCGCGAACCTCGGTAGGTGGGTGGTGAAGCGCCTTATGCTCGGTAGGGATGTCGTTATCTAGTCGTGAGGGTGAGGACCGCCTCCTCACCGTTCCTAACGCGCTCACTGCCATCCGGTTGGCCTGCCTGCCGGTGTTCGTGGTCTTGATGGCGGAGCCCGATGGGCGCGGGCGGCTGGCGGCGGCCTGCCTTTTGGCCGGGCTGGGCGCAACTGACGGCCTCGACGGATATATCGCAAGGCATTTCCATCAGGTGAGCAACCTCGGCAAAGTCGCCGACCCACTGGTCGACAGGGTGCTCGTCCTCACGGCCGTTATTGCGGCCATAGCTATTGGCGCCCTCCCGGTGTGGCTGGTGGCGGTCGTGCTGGCCAGAGAGGCCCTGGTGTTGGCGGGGGGAGGCGCCCTGTTTTTAGCGGGGGCTAAACGGGTCGATGTGAGCTGGGCGGGTAAAGCGGGGACGTTCGGGATGATGGTGGCCCTGCCCCTTTTCATCGCGGGCCATGCCCCGTTCCGTTGGCATGCCGAGGCCGAATGGGCGGCCTGGGTGGCGGCGGGATGGGGTTTGGCGCTCGGTTGGTACGCCGCTGTCGGGTACCTCCCCCGGGCGCGTGCGGCGCTGGCGCAAACCCGGGAAGAGCGTCGTTTGGCGAGCCTGGAAAGGCGAGGTTGAGACAATGAAGGCCGTCATTATGGCCGGGGGGGAAGGTACCCGGCTCCGCCCTCTCACTTACAACCAGCCCAAGCCCATGATCCCGATGGCCAACAAGGCGTTGATGGAACACGTCGTCGCGCTCCTGAAGCGCCACGGTTTCCACGATGTCGTCGTCACGGTCGGCTTCCAGGCCAACGTCATCCAGACCTATTTCGGCAACGGGGCCGAGTTCGGCGTCAGCATGGTGTACGCCAGCGAGGAGTCTCCGCTCGGGACGGCCGGTTCGGTGCGCAACGCCATGCAACAGCTGGACGAGCCCTTTATTGTCATTTCGGGCGACGTGTTGACCGATATAGACCTCAGCGCCATCGTCAACTTCCACAACGAGAAAAAGGCTGTCGCTACGATCGCGCTGCGCTCAGTGCCCAACCCGCTCGAGTTCGGGATCGTCATTGCCCGAGAAGACGGCACCATAGAACGTTTTCTCGAGAAGCCGTCCTGGGGCCAGGTTTTTTCCGACACGATAAATGCCGGGATCTACGTTTTCGAGCCGGAGATCTTCGACTTCATAGGGGCCGGTGAAGTCGATTTTGCTTCCGACGTCTTCCCCCGCTTGGCGGAGGATGGCGATTTGCTCTATGGCTATGTGACGGACGGCTACTGGGAAGACATAGGCACGCTGGAGGCCTACGCCCGTGCCCACCAAGACATCCTCGACGGCCGGGTCGAGGCCGAACTGCACGGTTTTGCCCTACGAAAGGGGATCTGGCTGGGAGAAGGGGCAAATGTCGACCCCACCGCCGAGATCAGGGGCCCGGCCATAATCGGCGATTACTGCAGCGTCGAAGGTGGGGCTACGTTGGGCGAGTACACGGTGCTCGGCCGCAACGTGCGGGTGGGCGCCGACGCCTATCTGGAACGGGCCATAGTGCACGACAACGCCTACCTGGGCGCTGGAGTACGGCTGCGGGGTTGCACTGTCGGCCGCCGCAGCGACCTGCGCCGTGGCGCCAGGCTCGAGGAGGGTGTCGTCCTGGGAGACGAGTGCTTTATTGGCGAACACGCGGTCGTCCACCCGGGAGTGAAGATTTACCCGTTCAAGACAGTCGAGCACGGAGCGGTCGTCAACTCGTCAATAGTCTGGGAATCGAGGGGGGCCCGCAACCTATTCGGGCGTACGGGGGTTTCCGGCTTGGCCAACGTGGACATTTCGCCTGAGCTGGCTGTGAGGTTGGCCATGGCGTTCGCAACGACACTTCCACGGGGGGCGACAGTGAGCGTCTCGCGCGACACCAGCCGCGCCGCCCGGATGCTGAAACAGTCCGTGGTGGCTGGGCTCAATGCCTCGGGGGTCGACGTGGCCGACCTCGAGGTGGCGACCGCGCCCGTGACCCGTTTCGGTGCCCGCTCCGGTGGGAGCGCCGGCGGCGTCACCATCCGGCTCTGCCCCGAAGATGCGCAGTCGGTCACGATCGGCTTTTTCGATGCACGCGGCACCGATATCCCGGAAGTGGCTCAGCGCAAAATAGAGAGGATTTTCTATAGGGAGGACTTCCGCCGCTGTCTGGCCTCGGAAACCGGCGATATTTCCTACCCGATGCGCGTCCCGGACCTTTACGCGCGGGCGTTGGTGGCCCAGGTCGACGTTGACGCCATAAGAGCGGCGCGGTTCAAAGTAGTGCTGGATTATGCCTACGGTGCCGCTTCTTTTGTGATGCCGGCGGTACTCGGCCAGTTCGGGGCCGATGTGCTGTCCGTGAACCCGTACGCAGCCGCTTATCAGTCGCTGACCTTCGACCGCTGGGAGCACGCAAGAGGCGTGTCGGCGCTGGTTAAGGCGTCCGGCGCCCATTTCGGGGCCGTCCTCGCCCCTGACGGGGAGCGGGTCACCCTGGTCGACGACAACGGCCGCGCCCTTTCCGACAGCGAGGGGCTGCTGGCCCTCCTGTCCTTGGTGCTGCGCACCAGCGCCGATGGGCGGTCGTTGGCACCCGGGGCGCGGGAGCCGGGCCGCGACTTGGCCGGGACCGCTGGGCGGCAAGGGCCGGACGGGGGCCGGCTCCGAGATGGCACCCCCACCGCCTCAGGTAAAGAAAAGCGCGGGGAGACCGGTCCGGGGCCCGGGGGGAGCCAAAACGCCAAAGCCAGCATCGCACTGCCGGTGTCGGCACCAAGCCCCGCCGAGGAGATGTGCTTTCAGGCCGGAACGCCTGTGATATGGACAAAGCTGTCCGCGTCACACCTCATGGAGGTCGCCTCCCGCCCGGGCGTCGAGTTCGCCGCCGGCCCCGAGGGGGGGTATATTTTCCCGGGGTTCCTGCCCGCCTACGACGCAGTGGCCGCTCTGGCGCACACCTTCGCGTTGCTGGCTATGACGGGTACGACGCTTTCCCGTGTCGTCGCCGGGTTGCCCCCGGTTTTCAGTGCCCACGAAGCCGTCGTCACCCCATGGCAAAAGAAAGGCCTCGTAATGCGGGCGGTCATGGAGCTCAGTAAAGACCGTCCGACCGTCCTGGTGGACGGGGTGAAAATCCTGTACGACGACGGGTGGAGCCTGGTGGTGCCCGACCCGGAAGAGGCGTTGACCCACATCTGGTCGGAGGCAGCCACCGAAACCGGTGCGCTGGCCCGGGCGCAGGATTATGCGAGGCAAGTACGCAATGTGTTGCGCGGCTGACGACCACCGAGGACTGCAGCCACTCTGTTCCGCGAGCCCCTGTAAGCCCTTGGTGCCCGGCCCCGGGGTAGCTGCAACCAGGATCTCTCGAGAACGGCCTCCCACTTCGCCCTCAGGCACAGTATGGTCTCCAGCGTGAACGTTCCAGATGACTTGCGCTACACGGCGGACCACGAGTGGGCGCGCTTGGAGGGCGAGCACGTCCGCATCGGGATTACGGATTACGCCCAGGACGCGTTGGGCGACATCGTGTACGTCCAACTCCCTGGGCCGGGTACTACCACAGTGGTCGGCCAGGCGATGTGCGAGTTAGAATCGACCAAGTCTGTATCCGATGTTTATGCCCCGCTCGACGGCACGGTGGTAGAGGTGAACAGCGAGTTGGTGGACGCTCCGGAGCGCGTCAACGAAGACCCCTACGGAGACGGTTGGATTTGCCTCATCGAGCCGTCCTCGGCGGGAGCCTTCGAGGACCTGCTCGGCCCCGACGACTACCGGAAGCTTCTCGAGGCTTGACGACTTGTACTGCAACCGGTGCGGTCACCGCAACCCCAGCGGCGCCAACTTCTGCTCCTCTTGCGGAGCGCCGCTGGAGCGTTCGGGTTCGGCGGAGGACGAGCCACAACCAACCACGACGGCGACGCCCGCCGTCGTCCTACTGCCGGGAGAGGGTGCCTCGGAGCCGTTCCTGCTGGACCCGGGCGACCTCCTTTATGGAGTACCTACCGGCGGCGCCGTCCTCGTCGTTACGCGTGGGCCTAATTCCGGCTCCAGGTTCGTGCTGGCGCCAGAGGCGGGAGGGGTCGTGACGATTGGCCGTCATCCCGAGAGCGACATTTTCCTCGACGACATCACCGTGTCCCGCCGGCACGCAGAAGTCCGCCTCAACGAGGGCGGGTTCTGGGCTCATGATGTGGGTTCGCTCAATGGGACCTACCTCAACCGTGAGCGGATTGATACCGCTCCTCTGTCGAGCGGGGACGAGCTGCAGGTCGGCAAGTTCCGGCTCCTCTTCCTCTCTCAAACCGCAGGCCTCAGTGCCGGCCACGCGGCCGGCAAGGCCTGAAGCGAAGGTACAGGGGGCAAGCCGTGGTCGGCCGCTCGCACCTTTCCATCGGAGAGGTCTTGTCGTTGCTCCAGGACGAGTTCCCCGACGTTACTATCTCGAAGATCCGGTTCCTCGAGAGCCAGGGGCTCGTCGACCCTGAGCGGACGCCGTCGGGTTACCGGAAGTTCTACGACACGGACATCGAACGGTTGCGCTGGGTACTGCGTCAGCAACGAGATGCCTTCTTGCCCCTGAAGGTGATCAAGGGCCGGCTGGAAAACCAGCCCGAGCCCGCCTGCGACGAGGCCGACGCCGAGCTGCAGGACGAAAGCCTGATGGAGGAGCTGACCGCCGCGGGCGCCGACGCCGAGCAAAGCCCGGATAGCGTCGGGCCTGGCATGGCGGGGCCCGATGGGGCCGCGCCTGACAGAGCGGGGACGGCGGCGGACGACCTCGAGGGCGGCCCTGGCGCCGAGGGCGAGTACACCCCCGGCGTTCCGGACGCCCAGCTATTTGACGCCGGCCCGCCGTACGGCCGTTACGGCGAGCCGGGCGAGCCAGAAGACCGGCCTCGTATGCACCGAAGGGCTCCAGCCCTTCCCCGGGAAGCAACGCGCAACGCGGTCGCCAGGCCGTCTGGGAAGCATGGGCAGCGGCGGCCCAACGGAGCCGAGCCGGCCCGGAAGGAGGCGCCGCCGCCGGCGCGGCGGGCGAGCGGGCCCCGGTCCGTGGCGCCGGAACTGGGAGGCGAGGCCAGAGACGACGCGGACGAGCCCGAGCTCACCCTGGAAGAGCTCCTGGAGGAGACCGGCGCAGACGTCGCCACAGTCCGGGAGCTCGAGGGTTTCGGCCTGATTACCCCCAAGGTCATGGGGGGGTCCAATTACTACACCCCCGACGCGGCCATCGTGACCCGGCTGGCGTCGGCGTTTGCCCGCCACGGGGTCGAGGCGCGGCACCTTCGCGCTTACAAGGGCGCCGCCGACCGCGAGGCAGGGTTGGTCGAGCAGGTCATCATGCCGCTCATAAGGCAACGCAACCCCGAGGCTCGTCAAGCGGCGGCGCAGGCGGTGGAGGAGCTTTCGAACCTGGGAGGGGAGCTGAGGGCTGTCCTGTTGCGCTCGGCGCTTTCCGACCTGCGCTGAGCGCCTTCACGTCTTTAAATCACGAGAAGAAGCACTGTTGACCCGAGGGCGCCTGCCGGGTGAACCGTCCGCCGTTGTAACGTTCAGTCATGGTCGAGATGCACCTCTCCGCCGTCCGGGTCGAGCTTCCGACCAACACGCCGATCCTGTTACTGCAAGAGGCCTCGGGAGACCGGACCCTACCGATTTACATCGGGCGCCCTGAAGCGGAAGCAATAGCCGCCGCTCTTCAGGGGGTCGTCACCAAGAGGCCGATGACGCACGACCTGATGCGGGACGTGTTGACCGAGCTCGGAGTCGTGTTGGACTATGTCGTGATCACGGAGCTCAAGGACCAGACGTTCTTCGCTGAGCTGCGGCTGCGCCGGGCCAGCAACAACTACGTCGTGTCTGCCAGGCCTTCAGATGCCATCGCGCTGGCTATTCGCGCCGGGGCGACCATATACGCCGAGGAAGCCCTGCTCGACGCCGAAGGGATTGTCATCGCCCAGCGGGACGAGCTCGAGGACCAGGCTGACGGCGAAGAACTGGTGGCGCAGTTCCACGAGTTCATCGAGGGCGTCCGGCCCGAGGATTTCGACAAATGAGCAGGACCAAATGAGCAGGAGAGGCCGCGCGGCCCTGGGACAAGCCCTCAGCTTGTTCTTGCGGTGATGGCCCGGGTGGGCCACACTGTTGTAACTACTTTTTTGTCACGGGTCCTAAGGGAGGGTGGAGATGGAGCGGCGAGAAAACACGCATGCGGTGACGATGGCAGATGAGGGCCCCGAAGAAGGTTTCAGAGGGCCCCAGGTTTGCCACATCGTAGGGATTACCTACAGGCAATTGGACTACTGGGCCCGCACCGACCTGTTGAGACCGTCGATCAGCGATGCCCGCGGCAGTGGCACGCAGCGGGTCTATTCCTACACTGACCTGCTCCAGTTGAAGGTCATCAAGCAGCTGCTTGATGCGGGGGTGTCGTTGAGGCACACGCGTAAGGCGATCGAGTGCCTCCGGGCCTCCGGGGACGGCGTGGCCAGTGCCAGCCTAGTTATTGCGGACGACCGAAGCGTCTTGGCCCACTCCGGCGAGGAGCTGTTCGACTTGCTCCGCGGAGGTCAGGGCGTGCTCAGCATCGTGCTCGGGATGGAACGGATCGTGTCCGAGGTCGATGCGGCCATCACGGAGCTGCGCGAGGCGCGCCCGGAGGGTCACCCTGCCGGGGCCCAGGCGCCTCCGGTGAGCAATGGGTCGGGGCCGGCTTTCGACGAGCACAAGGTGCAAGCCCAGGCCGCTCGCTGACCCGGCTGGTCCCGCTGAAGGTCCGCCTGCAGGGCGACCGGAGCGGTAAGAAGGCCCCATTTTGAGGGTCGTGCCGGTTCAATCTTTCGGCGCGCCCCGGTTCCCCGGGCCTGGTTTCGGACGAGCGTCACAAGCCGGGGGCCGGCGAGCGGCCGCCGTCCGTCTCATGTAGTTCCCGAAGCCTCTGCAGGTATCCTTGGCCAGTGAACACGGGTTTGACCGGGCGGCAGGGCACCGAACTGCCCGGGGAGGCTGGCCCGGCTTCTTCTTCGGAGGCTCTTCGCCGTAGCCCTCTCGACGGTTGGCACCGGGCCCACCGGGCGCGGATGGTGGCTTTTGGCGGGTGGGACATGCCTCTCGAGTTCGAGACGGGCACGCTGGCCGAGCACATGGCCTGCCGTCGCCACGCCGCCCTGTTTGACGTAAGCCACCTTGGCACCGTCCGGCTCGTGGGCCCCGAGGCCGAAGCCGTCCTTCAGGGCGCGCTCACCAACGACCTGGCCAAGATCGGCCCGGGCAGGGCCCAGTACAGCCATCTGCTGGACGAACAAGGGTCGGTACTTGACGATCTCATCGTGTGGTGGGTGGGGGAGGAACGCTTCGACGTAATGCCGAACGCCTCGAACACCGCCCGTGTGCTCGGGGCCATCGGTGGCACCGATGTCACTGCGGAGAGGGCCGTGTTGGCCGTCCAGGGGCCCGAGGCGCGAAGCGTCCTGGCCAAGGTCTCCCCGGAGGCGGCGGCAGTGCCCCATTTTCGGGTTTCCACCGTGGGTTGGCACGGCACCCCCGTGGTCGTCGGAGGCACCGGCTACACGGGCGAGGACGGCGTCGAGTGCGCCGTCCCGGCGGGCGCGGCGACCGAGTTCTGGGAACAAATCGTCGCCGCGGGGGCGCAGCCGGCGGGCCTGGGTGCCCGCGACACCCTCCGGCTGGAAGCCGGCCTCCCGCTTCATGGTCACGAGCTCGGCCCTGGCATTACCCCTCTGGAAGCCGGGTTGTCCTGGGTAATCGCTTGGGACAAGCCCGGTGGCTTTACAGGGCGCGAGGCGCTGCTCCAGCAGCGCCGGCGAGGCCTCGGACGCGCCCTTCGAGGTGTCGCCGGCGAGGGCCGCCAGCCCCTCCGGGCCGGCTACGCCGTCGTGATCGGTGAGGAGCCACTGGGTGCGCTGACAAGTGGCAATTTCTCGCCCATTTTGGGTTGTGGGATTGGTATGGCCTTCCTGCCCCGGGACGTGGAAGACGGCGCCGCGGTGGAGGTGGCGGCCAGGGGGAGGAACCTGCCCGCTCGCGTCACCCGCCTGCCATTTATCAAAAGAGCCCCTTCACACCTCTAGCCTGGGTAAGGCGCCGACGGGACCGAAAGACAATGACGAGTTACGTACCGCACACCGACGAAGATTTTGACCGCATGCTCGCCGATATTGGGCTTTCGAGCGTGGATGACCTCTTCGCTTGCATACCCTCGGCGCTGCGGCTGGCGGGCGGGCTCGACTTGCCGCCGGGCCTGTCCGAGCCAGACGTCGCCGAGGAGATGGCTCGATTGGCCGCCGAGAACCGGGCCGCCGGCGACCTGACGTGCTTCGCCGGCGGAGGGGCTTACGACCACGACGTGCCCGCGGTGACACGTGCCTTGGCCGGAAGGTCAGAGTTCGTGACGTCCTACACCCCGTACCAACCCGAAGTGGCGCAAGGGGTGCTGCAGGCCCTGTTCGAGTACCAGACGCTCGTAGCCCGCCTGGCCGGCCTCCCCGTCGCCAACGCCTCCGTCTATGACGGCGCCACCGCCACCGTGGAGGGAGTGAACCTGGCCGTGGCTGCCACCGGCCGGGAGAGGGTGTGGGTCAGCGCGGCGCTCAACCCCCGGTGGCGCCAAGCCCTGGCGACCTTGACTGCCGGTAAGGCCGTCGAGCTGGTGGACGTGCCGCTGGAGGACGGCCGCACCGGTTGGGAGGCCTTTGCCGGCAGCGCCGGCGCCGCTCGCGGAGGCCCACCTGCCGCCCTGGTCGCGGCCTCGCCCAATTACCTCGGCTGCATCGACTCCTTGGCCCGAGCCAGAGAGACGGCCGACAAGGTGGGGGCACTCTTGGTCGCCGCGTTCGACCCGGTGGCGGCGGGGTTATTGCGAACTCCGGGGGAGCAGGGAGCAGACGTGGCCGTGGCCGAGGGCCAGCCGCTCGGCACGCCGTTGGCCTTTGGAGGGCCCTATCTGGGGATGTTCGCGGTGGCCGCCGATCATGTCCGTCGCCTGCCCGGGCGGCTCGTTGGCAAGACGGTGGACGGCGCCGGCCGCACCGCGTACGTCACCACGTTGCGGGCCAGGGAACAGGACATCCGGCGGGAACGGGCCGCCTCCAACATCTGCACCAACGAGACGCTCATCGCCGTGGCTGCCATGGTCCAGCTAGCCTGGCTGGGCACTGGCGGCCTCCGCGAGTTGGCGCTCCGGTGCGCTCGCGGCGCCCGCTACACGCGCCAGGAGCTTCTGGCCGTGCCGGGGGTCGAGCCGTTGGCCAGCTCGCCCGTCGTCTACGAGTTCGCCGTCAAACTGCCGCTCCCGGCGGAGGTGGTCGTCGAGCGGATGGCCGAGGAGGGTTTCCTGGCCGGGGTACCGGTCGACGCCGGGGCCCAAACCGGGGGCCAATCCGGTGAGCAGAGCGGTTTGTTGATCGCCGTAACGGAAAAACGCACGAGAGCCGAGATCGACGCCTACGTGGTCGCCATGGAAAAGGTCGTTTCGTGAGCGCGCCCACCAAGCCCAGGCCAGGCGCCGCACCGGGCGGTAGGGCGGCGTCGGCCCCGCTTCTCGGGCGCGACGAGGAACCCACCGTCTTCGACTTTTCCGTGCCGGGCCGTAGGTCGGCATCGTTTAGGACCACGGGGGTCCCCGAGTGGCGAGCGGAAGAACTGGTGCCCGCCGAAGACCTGCGCCCAGAGCCACCCCCTCTGGCCGAGATCTCGGAACGGGATCTGGT
>JASHVH010000137.1 GCA_030039575.1 Acidimicrobiales bacterium
TATGGGCCGCTTTGCTGTGCGGAACCTCTTGCGAGTGATCGAAGGGCGGCCACTCTCCGACCTGAGCGTGCAGCTGGCGACGACCCTGGTTATCGGGAGCTCCTGCGCGCCCCCAGGGAGCACCGCTCGTGACACCGCGGCCATGACCCCACGGCCATGACACCGCACCCATGACCCGCCGGCCATGACGCCACGGCCATGACACTACAGACAGCCACTGAGATAACAGTTGACGCCAGGTCGAGTGGCCCGGCCGTAACGCCTGTGTGGAAAAAATGCGTCGGTGCCGGCCGGGCAGCCGAGGCCCTCCGCGCCGACTTCCAGCGCCATTTGGAGCTCGCGCAAAAAGAGATCGGCTTCGAGTACATCCGCTGCCATGCACCCTTGTGCGATGACATGATGGTCTACCGGGAGGCCGACGGGGAGCCCGTCCACAACTGGCAGTACCTCGACATGGTGTACGACCACTGGCTCTCGGTGGGCATCCGCCCGTTCGTGGAGCTGTCGTTCATGCCCTACGAACTGGCCAGCGGCAACGAGACAGTCTTTTGGTGGCGGGGCAACATCACGCCCCCGAAGGACTGGGGCCGGTGGGAAGGGCTCGTAAGGGACATGGTGCTGCACTTCGTCGACCGCTACGGTCTGCCCGAAGTGCGTCGCTGGTACTTCGAGGTCTGGAACGAGCCCGACCTCTTTTTCTTCTGGAAGGATGCCGACTTCGACGCCTACCTCGAGCTCTACGAGCGGACGGCTTCAGCGGTCAAGTCCGTTGCCCCCGAGCTGCGCGTAGGTGGCCCGGCGACCTCCGGTGCGGAGGGCACGACGGCACAGAAGCCAACGTTCGGCGAACGTTTCCTGGCCGCCGGCGCCGAGCGCAACCTCCCGATCGACTTCTTTTCCACCCACCCGTACCCGACTTTCAACCCAATCGACGTCGCCGGCAACGGCTCCATGGGATGGCTTGGCCCGGACAGGCTGCAGACCGATCTCGACCGGATTGACAAGCTCCTCGCGGCCCACGGTTACGCGAACTTGGAGCGGCACATCACCGAGTGGAACTCGAGCCCGAGCCCCCGCGACCCCTCACACGACACGGCTTTCATGGCCCCCTTCGTACTGCGGAACAACTTGGCCGCCCGCGACCGGGTGCACTCGCTTTCTTTTTGGGTGGTGAGCGACATCTTCGAGGAGGGCCGGTTAGGCGACGGGCCTTTCCACGGAGGTTTCGGGCTCTTGAACGTGCAGGGCCTGAAGAAGCCCTCCTTCCACGGCTATTGGTTCCTCTCACGGCTCGGGCCCGTGCACCTGGTGGACGGCGACTCCTTTGTTGCCACCAGACGCGACGATGGCACGCTCGCCATCGTCATGTGGGACCACTGCCACTACCGAACGGACGCCCGCCTTGCAGGGCAGGTCGGCGACCCCTACGAGCTGTTCGAGCCGGGTGAGCCCAAGCGCTTCGATCTCCGCCTCACGGGGGTCGAGGGAAATCTCCGGGTGGTAACCACGCGATTCGACCGCTCCCACGGGAGCGTTTACGACGCCTGGGCCGAGATGGGCAGGCCGGCGCACCTTTCCCGCCAGGACGTCGAAGTGCTGCGGGCCAGCGCCCAACTCGCCAGCACGGTCGAACGCGCCGTGGTGGAGGCTGGGGTGCTCCGGCGCGACGTCGTCGTTGAGCCCCACGGTGTAGTCCTCGTCGAGGTGAGCCCGCTAGCAGGGAGGGCCCCGTGAACCTCGTGAAGTTCCTCTGTAAGCGCATTGTGGCGATCGTGGTCACGATCTCCCTGGTCCTCGGCGTCGGGTACATCTTGATCTACATTTCGCCTGGGACGTTTTACAACGCCGCCAATATGGGGCAGGGCCTTAGCCAGCTGCAAATATCGGACCCCGCGCTTTACCAGCAGTACCTCAACAGCCTCAATAGTCGGTACGGGCTCAACCAGCCGTTGATCGTGCAGGTGCTGAAGTACATCTGGCACACGCTTACTTTCAACTTCGGCACCTCGTTCGAGAACCCCTCGATCCCTATCATCCACCAGTTGGCGCAAGCGCTGCCCATCACCGCCATCCTCGCCTTTGCATCCATCGCCCTGGCTGTCCTCGTGGGCGTGCCCCTCGGGGTGCTGGCGGCCGTCAAGCGCAACACATGGATGGACTCTGCGCTGACCACGGTGTCACTGGGCGGCCAGGCCATCCCGTCGTACATACTCGCAGTTTTCTTCGTGCTCTTCTTTGGCGTTTGGTTCCCCGGGCTCTTGCCCATAAACGGTTGGGGCACCGTCCCGGAAGCGGTGTTGCCCGTGGTGGCACTGGCGGCCGGCAACGTAGCCATCGTGACGCGCTACACCCGGGGGAGCATGGTCGAGGCCCTACGCCAGGATTATGTCCGCACGGCCGAGGCCAAGGGTGTCAGTCACCGGCGCGTGGTCCTGCGCCATGCCCTGCGCAACTCGCTCGTCGCACTCGTGACGGTGATCGGGCCGACTCTGGCGTTCACTTTCGTCTCCACTCTGTGGGTCGAACAGATCTTTACCATCCCGGGGATGGGGAGCCTGATGGCCCAAGCCTTCCCGAACAAAGACGTCCCGCTGGCGATCACTGCGGTGTTCATCTTGTCCCTGCTGATAATGGGGATGAACCTGGTGGTAGACCTCCTCTACCGCGTCCTTGACCCGCGTGTGAAACTGCAATGAAGCGGCCGCCCGCCAGTTTGGTGGAAAGTCGTGTGTTGGACGGGCAGGACCTGCAGTGGCCGTCTTAACCACAACGGCGGGGGTAGCCACGCGTGCGCCCAAACGTCATTCGCAGTTGTCGCTCGCTTGGCGGCGCTACAAGCGCAACAAGCTGGCCGTCGCGGGTGCCGTCGTGGTGCTGGCCTACGTCGTCCTCGGGCTCATTGGCCCCTGGGTGGCCCCCCAAAACTACGCGCAGGCCAATTTCCTGGACGCCAACCAGCCTCCGTCACTGCACTTCCCCTTCGGTACAGACTCGCTCGGCCACGACATGCTCTCCCAGGTGCTCTGGAGCATGCGCAACGCCGTTGAGATCACGTTCGGGGCGACGCTGCTGTCCTTCGTGATCGGTGTCACCCTCGGGCTGTGGGCCGGCCTGCGCGGTGGCGTGGCGGACATGCTCATCATGCGCGGGGTCGACTTCATGTTCGCCATCCCCAGTTTTTTCTTGAGCCTCTTCCTGGTACTAACTCTTGGACGCAACATTTTGGCTCTATTGCTGGCTATTGGCATCGTGGGGTGGGCGGGCTACGCCCGGCTGGTCCGGGGCCTCGTGCTTGGCATGCGCCACGGGGAGATGGTCGAGGCCGCTCGCGCTTTCGGCGCCT
>JASHVH010000013.1 GCA_030039575.1 Acidimicrobiales bacterium
GCTCGGCTGCCGTTCCGAGGGGCGCGGTGATGGGTTGAGTACAGGGCGGTCATTTTGTCTCCTTCTCCGTTTCGGGTGCAGCTAGTTCTTGCTCGCTACGGCACCACTAAGAGATAAGTGGGCCAGTTCATAGCGGTCTTCGCCCCGGCGATCATCCGCAGCGGCGTCGGTGAGCCCGACTTTGACAGCTGGGCCGGGGAAAATTCGACTGCGGTGTTGTTGCCGAAGTTATCCACCCACAGGTCACCAGGAGAGGTGAGGGCCAGGGCGAACGGCTCGGAGAGGGTGTCATTGGAGCCAAGGGTCGTCGAAAAGATGGTGACCGCAGGAGCCGGGTCGCCGGACTTGGCCAGCTGGCTCTTGGTGAGCTCCACCAACTCGTTGCCGTTGTAGTAAGAGACCCACAAGTCCCCCGCAGGAGTGAAGACGAGGTCGGCCCCGCCAGTCGAAGAGATGGTTACCGTGGGTCGGGGGTTCGCCTTGGCCAGCTCGGCCTTCGAGTACTCGAGCAGCTCGTCCTGCGTGGACACCCATAAGTCGCCAGCAGAATCGAAGGCGTCGCAGTCGGGTTGGGTCGTGATCCCAGCAGAAATGGTGGTGTGGGGTACTGGCGAACCCGACTTGGCCAACTGTCTCTTGGTGAACTCGTAGACCAATGAGTCCCCGTTGCTCACCACCCAGAGGTCTCCGGTGCGGTCAAAGACCATGCCGTACGGAGACGCCAACTCACCAGGCCTCGCCTCCGAGATGGTCACGCTCGGCACGGGGTTGGCCCGGGCCAACTCGGCTTTGGTGAACTCGACGAGGGTGTCGTTGTTCGCGTTGGCGACCCAGAGGTTGCCCCACGGGTCGAAGGCGAGTGTCACCGGGCCGGACATGTCCTTGGTGAAGCTCGCCAGCGGGGCGGCGTCGCCCACCGCGGTAGGGGAGTACACGTCCAGGTAACCATTAGCGTTTACGGTCGTGCCCGCCACGGTGCCCCCGCTGTAGTTGGTGCCCCCTTGGGCCACCACGACGCTGCCGGCAGGGAAGGGGGCCTGGAGGGCTGGTCTACCGGCCGGTCGAATAATAACCTTTTGGCCCGGGGATCGCGGGATTACGAGGAGCAAGGCCACGAGCGCCACGGTTGCAGCGACCGCGAGCGCTACGATAGCCGCGGAGCGGTGCCCGCCACGGCTAGCCCGACGCTCACCTACCGCGTTCACTTTCGTCCGGCGGAGCCGGGTGTGCCCGTGCTCAGGTCCCCGGGACCAAGACCGGGCCGCCCTGGAGCGAGGAGCGCGCTGAAGATCGTCTTGGACGGCCAGGAGAAGGTCCAACACGACGTCCTCGAAGGACCCCTCGTCTCGCCCCGTCGGGTTCTTCGTGCTCATCTCGGTCCTTCCACCGGTCGGCTGGGGTGTTGGCTTGCCGGAGCCCCTTGACCTGGCCGGTCGCCGCCGGCGTGGACGAGCCGGCTGCGCAGCCTGCTGAGGCGTACCCGCCCAGCGCTTGACGAGATGCCGATCGCTCGCGCTGCCTCCGCCGTTGAGAGGTCGTAGTCCACCATTTGGCGGAGCAGCTCCTGTTCCCCCGCCGACGCGCCGCTTATAACCAGGTGAAGCTTTGCCGCTTCCTGCTCGGCGTCGATGATCTCTGCCAGCCGCTCGGTATGGTCGGCATTCAGTAACGTGCTGGCGCGTATGCGTTTGGCGAGCGCGTCCTGGCGCAGGTTCTTCCTTTGCACGCGTCTGGCCTCATTGGCGGCGATGGAGAACAGCCAGTTGACAACGCTGCCCGCCTTTGGGTTGTAGGTACGGCCCGATAGCATCACGCAAAGGAAGGTGGCGGAGGTGGCATCCGCCAGGTCTTCGGGAGTGGCGCAGCGCTGAGCCAAAAAGCGCGTGACTCCGACGATGTGGAACCTGTAGAACTGTTCGAAGGCAGCCTTGTCGCAACGGAGGCGGCACAGCAGCTCGGTGTCCGGGACGGTGGTGTCGTCGAAGGCCACATTCGTTATATAGTCTGCGGGCCGCAAAAGCGTTACATGCGCCAAGCGAACGCAAGCTCGTTGAGGCCACCCTCAAGCGCGTCGCAACGGCCGCGTCCGGCCAGTTAGCCAGGCTCGGGGCGCAACTGTGGTGAGACTGCCTAGCTACCCCGGTACGACGCGCCCGTACCCGCCGGTAACCCAGTCGGCGACGAGGCGGCCGTATTGCTCGGCTGCTTGCTCCCACGCGAAGTGACCGGCGTCGACAGGATGGATCTCGCTATGAGGGAGGAGGTCGTCGAGGTATTGGTTGTTCGACCATGGCACGATGTCATCGTCGCGGCCCGCCACGACCTGGGTCGGGGTGGTGATCGACGGTAGCAGATCACGTAGCACCTGGTTCTGCTCAGGGTAGTGCCGTACGAAGCGGGCAGACTCGGCGAAGCGCCCAAGGTCGTAGGCGCTGACGTAGTCTTCGTGAACTTCGGGCTCGCTGACACTCCCGGCAACGGGCTCGACCGCGTAGCCGACATTGGTCCTGGCGTCCAGGGCGCGGACCGCCTCCAGGCTCGGCGCTTCGATGATCTCTTTGAGTGCGCCGCCCGCTTCAATAGGGTAGAGGACCGCCCCGCCGCCGATGGTCAGGCTCGTGACAAGTTCTGGGGCCTTCGCCGCCAGGAAGAGGGCCGCGGCCGTGCCGACGTCCGGGCCGACGACGTGCGGAGCCCCCAAGCCCCACTCGTCGATCATGCCGGCCAGGAACGCTCCCGAACTGTCCGGGGCAATCAGCTCCGGGCGACCGTCGGAGTGGCCGAACCCCGGCAGGTCGATGGCGACCACCCGCCCGACTGCCGCGAGGCGGTCCCAGATGCGCCGGAAGGCCCAAAGGCTCTCGGGCCACGGTGCTAACAGCAGCACAGTGATGCGCGAGCCCGCCTTGTTGTCTGCGAACCTCACCCGCACCCCGTCACAGACTCGGAAGTACGTAGTGATCGGCGCAACCGGCTCGGCAACCATCTGACTGTTCTCCTTCTTCAACCCTCTGCGCAGCATGACCTCCCCGCCGCAAGGGCACATCACTCGCGCGTGCGATTTGTAAGGGAACGTGCCGGCCAGGGCGGAGGCAGCTGGTGAGCGATTGAGGCGGTCCTACGAACCGGCCTCAGTCGAGATCTCATTTAGCCACGCGACCGAGCACTGACGTGCCAATGTCGCTCCCCACGACCGGGCGCTGTCCTCTTCGCCAGACTTCAAGGCCCCCGGCCCGTTACCAACAATAAAGCCTTTGGGCTCTGTGAGTATCTTATAGCCGTGGTCTTGGAGACGTCGAGAGATCGACTTGGCGGCTCCTCCAGCAAATGCTGAGGCAAAACGGGTATCGAACGCCGCTGCGAGGCGTCCCGGTGCCGCGGCGGGCAACGCATCGGTCCATTCCCGCACTCCTTGGCGGGCCGGGTCCAGGTCTCCTTCGTCAGAGACCGGCCAACCGCCCCAGTAGCGGAGCCCCACCCGCCGGCTCCGGGGCGTCGTCGTCTGCCGGACGTGGGTTGGGCCTCCGACTATCAGGACACCTACTTGACCGAGTTCGTCAACTGGGGTCTCATTAACCTCGAGGACGGCCACCTTAGCGTCGGGCCTGGATCGCCGGAAACCATCGGCGATGGCCTCCGCGACGGTTCGAGTATTCCCAAAAAGGCTTTCGTAAACGATTGCAACATCCATGGCGCTCCACCTCCACAGATAATTCTGACTCAGGCCTACGGTGATGGGTAAGGGCCCTTGGTCCCGATCGGGGTTTCCGGCCAGGAGACGTTGGTCTATCGGTCTCTGGATCTTGCCAGCTGCGAACCTGCCGCCATTAGACATGACGGTTCGGCCCGCCGGCCCAATACGGTTTGACTGAAGCGCAGGGCAACCCATGAATACGGTCTTTCGGCCCTATCGCTTGCGCGCTTACCGGCGCTAAACCGGGGACGAGGGTATTTGAAGTCTCAAAGGAGGTGGTACACCTGGTCAGCTGGGCCTGTCTGGAGCGCCTCGTGAGGTTGAATGAGCCGGGAATTTGACTTACCGGCCCGTACCCGGTGCAAAAGTGACGACAGTGAGCTGGGCAGCGCCCAGCCAGGTCGCAAAGATCAAGGCATCTCGAGCCTGTTACTAGGGTGTCGTCAACCTGTTGAGGCGCCGACCCTGACGGGCAACGCCCGCCCTCCCGCCCAGGGATGGCGGGCGTTGTCGTGTGAGCCCTCGTCCTCGACGGTGACATCGCGTCCGAGTTGGACGCTCAGCTAGGCTCCTCTATACATCGACAAGCCGAGACGCTCGCTTAGAGGAGGATGTTAGATGTCTGGCCCTGTGATGGAAAGCCTGAGCGAGCAGGAGTGCCTGGCTCTTCTAAAAGAGCTGAAATACGGGCGTGTCGCGGTCGTGACGCATGAGGGCCGGCCTGAGATATTCCCCGTAAACTTCGCAGTGCACGGACGGACGGTCGTCTTCGTAACCGGATCGACAGTAATGCAAGCCTGGGCACCGCTCGGGCACGTCGCCTTCGAGGCCGACGACATCGACTCTTCTACTCACGAGGGATGGGACGTAGTCGTCACCGGCGAGGGGGCGGATATTACTGGTTCTCTCGACCAGCAGTCGTTGATGGCGCGAAGCGAGCAGATAGAGGAGTGGGCCCCCGGGCCGAAAGAGCACTGGATTTCGATCGTGAACCCACGCTTCAGCGGCCGGCGCCTCCACGTCCGTGGCGACCGGTGATCTCGCCTGAGGAGCGTTAGGGGCCGCGGGCCCACTTTGGCCGCAGCCCCGTGGTCCTCCTAGCCGACCAGCAGGTCATGCCGAGCAGCGCACTCGCGTAGAGCGCTCAGGCCCGGCAGGTCGCCCTTTTCGATGTACTCGAGCGACGCCCCGCCGCCGGTTGAGAGGTGGTCGACCCTATTGTCCAGTCCGAACCTTTTGAGCGCACTGGCAGTGTCGCCGCCACCAACCACGGTGAACGCGTCCGTCGTCGCCACAGCCCTGGCCAGGGCTCTCGTACCGGCGGTAAACCGGGAGTCCTCGAACAGGCCCATAGGCCCGTTCCAAAATACGCTGCCGGCGGTGGCGATCTCGTCTGCGAACAGCCTGGCCGTCTTGTGGCCGATGTCGAGCCCGAGCCACCCGGGCGGTATATCGGCGCCTTCGTAACCGATGTCGCCGCTTTCTCCCTCGCCAGGCTCACCTTCAGGCGAGAGAGCGAGGATGTCGACGGGCACCAAGATGCGCTTGCCCTGAGCCTCGGCCGTCGCGAACAGGGACCTGCAAGTACCGACGTAATCGCTCTCCAGCAGGGAGTCACCCGTGCTGTGGCCTCGAGCCGCAAGGAAGGTAAAGCACATGCCACCGCCGACCAGCAGGGTGTCCACCCGGCTTAGCAACGCCTCAACTACGCCCAGCTTGTCTGATAACTTGGCCCCGCCGACCACGGCCACAAACGGGCGTTCGGGACGGTACAACAACCGGTCCAGGGCTTCCACCTCTCGAGCCAGGACGCGTCCTGCCGCCGACGGCAAGAACGCGGGTGGGCCGACGATCGAGGCGTGGGCCCGGTGAGCAGCGCCAAAGGCGTCGTCAACATAGAGATCGTGGCCGGCTACCAGTGAGCGCACGAAGGAGGGGTCGTTACCTTCCTCTCGGGCGTCGAAACGGAGGTTCTCCAGGAGATCGACGCGCCTTGTGTCGGCTCCCTGGTCTTCTAGTAGTTCGTACAGCCGGCGACGCACAGGGGCCATCGAGTACCTGGCGTCCGGCCGGCCCTTGGGCCGCCCAAGGTGGCTACAAACGGTCAGTCTTTCAGCTCCCTCGTGGAGCAACCACACCAGGGTCTCGACGGGCAGGCGAATACGGAGGTCATCAGTAATGACGTCGCCGGCCAAGGGGACGTTGAAGTCACAGCGGACGAGGGCCCGCTTGCCCTCGACGGGCCTCAGATCTTCCAGTTTAGGTAGTTGCATGGTTTTCACCCGCGTTCGGTTAGGCCCGGCCGACAATCACAGTCAGGTCAACGAGCCGGTTGCTGTAACCCCACTCGTTGTCGTACCAGCCGAAGACCTTGACCAGCGAGCCGCTAGCCATGGTCAGCCTGGAGTCAAAAGTGCAACTCGCCGGCGAGCCCACTATGTCCGAGCTCACGATCGGTTCGTCGGTGTAGACCAAGACCTTGGCCAGCTTCCCGCTGGTTGCGGCCCCTTGGAAGGCACGATTAACCTCCTCCACGGTGACGTCACGGCCCAGCACCCCGGTCAAGTCCGTTATCGAACCGTCCTGTACGGGCACCCGGAGGGCAGAACCGTCCAGCCGGCCCTTCATGTTGGGCAGCACCAGGGCGGTGGCCCGGGCCGCGCCGGTGCTCGATGGCACTATGTTGTTGGCCGCCGCTCGGGCTCTGCGGAGGTCCT
>JASHVH010000138.1 GCA_030039575.1 Acidimicrobiales bacterium
CTGGGCGGGCTCTCCTCGGGCCCCAGCGCCACGTGGGGGACGCCGAGCGCCCAGGCCAGGGCCATCAGCCCCCCACTGTGGGCCAAAACGGCACCGGCCGTTGCCACCGCCGCGGCCTCATCGACGGGGTTGCTCACCCGCAGCTCCGGTTGCGGCCTCCACGGGTAGCCGGGCCAGTCTTCCGGCTGGTACCGGCCTTCCTCGGTTTCGGCCCGGCGCTCGCGCAGGGCCTGATCTACCTTGGGGTCGTCGCCGAGGGGCCCCGGCGACAGCCACACAACCTCGGCCGGGCCGGCTTCGCCGCCTGCGCCCTCAGCCAACCGCTTCAGGGCGAGCTCGAGATCCGCCGGCCGCGGGGCGTCATCGGACGCCAGTACGCTGCGCTCGACGAGCACGTAGCGCTTGGGCAGGCCCTCCACTACCCGCAGATAGGCGGCGCGGGCGTCCAGGAGCGGGCGCGGAAGGTGGCGGGGAGTGAGCAAGAGGGGTTCGGGCACTGCGAACGGGGAGCCGACGCTTCGGTGGGCTTCCAGGCCCCAGCCCTCCTCGGGTGCCACCGCAACGGTGGGCGTGCCGGACTCGGCCAAGACTTGAGCCATCTTCGTCCCCCCGCCTTCAGGGCTACCGGTCGCCACGAAGACATCTACCTCGGCGTGCCCGTGGTCGAGGGCGTCCGTCTGGCTGAGGGTGACCGGCTCACCCGTGAAGCCCGGGTCGGACCACGACGGTGGGGTGGCATAGACCAAGAAGGGCGAGAACCCCGGGCAGCGAGAGCCGATCTCGGCCCGCAACAGTAGGCCCGTCAAGGCGGCCAACGGGTCACATGCCTCGGTCCCCGCCCACCATCCGACGCGCGTTTGCCCAAGGTCTTCTCGCAGGCCCATTGCCGGAAGATTACTACCCACCGTCACCCGGCTGGTCGGAAGCCCTTACCAGTGCCCGGACAGGACGGAGTGGCGGCGGCGCCGCCGCTACCTTGGCCCGGTGGGCATCACCTGGCGGGGCGAACCCCAGGGACTGGCTCAGGCGCCCCCCACGCAGCTGGGGCCGCGTCGCATTGGGCCGCCTTGCGTGGTGGAAAGAGCTTGTTGGGTGAAGGCGTGGCGCTGGTGCCGGATCGGGGTATCTGAGTTACCGAGGTTCTTGACCGCGACACAAGCAGCAGCAAGGGACGCATGCCGTACTCAGTGGTAATACCCGCACACAACGAAGAAGCCGTGATCGGCCGATGCCTTTCCACCCTCATCGAGGGAGCCCCCGAAGGAGAACTGGACGTCCTGGTGGTCTGCAACGGTTGTGATGACCGCACCGCCGAGGTGGCCCGGCGGAACGCCCCCGGAGCGACCGTGCTCGAGATCCCTGTCGCTTCCAAGGTCGCCGCCCTCAACGTTGGCGATGAGCACGCCCGGCACTTCCCCCGTTTCTACGTCGACGCCGACGTCGAGCTGGCCTACCCCGCTCTGGCGTCCGTGGGCCGGGCTCTGGGCCAGCCTGGGGTGCTGTGTGCCGCACCCCGGCCGTGGTTCGATTTGGCCGCTCGGCCCTGGGCGGTGAGGGCTTTCTATGCCGTGTTGCAGGGCGTCCCGTATTTTTCGCAGGACATGGTGGGCACCGGCGTGTACGCCCTGTCGGAGGCAGGCCGGCGCCGGTTCGGGCCGTTCCCCGAGTTGACCGCCGACGACCAGTTCGTCCAACAACTCTTCGAGCGGTCCGAACGCAGGTCGATGCCCGGGGACCACTTCGTGGTCCACCCGCCCGCCAACCTGCGCGGCGTCCTGGCCATGAGGGCACGCGCTTACCGGGGCAACCGGGAGCTGGCCCGGTCCGGCCTGGCTCGGGAAGGACCGCCGCCGTCAGGGTTGAAGAGCGTGCTCCGCCGTGCGCTGGCGCCCGCACAGGCGCCCGCAGTGGCGGTCTACGCCGGGGTAAATGTGTTGGCTAAAGGCCTCGCCTGGGGCCGGCCTTCGTCGACATGGGAGCGGGACGATAGCGCCAGGTTGATCGCGTCCCCCAGCAGTTCCTCTAAGGCGGGCCCGGTCGGGCCCAAAAAGGCCCGCATTTGCTATGTGACGAGCCATTACCCGGCCCTGTCTCACACCTTCGTGATGCGGGAGATATTCGGGTTGCGCGCCGCGGGGGTAGAGGTCGGTACCGTGTCAGTCCATAAAGCCGACCCGGCCGGCCTCCTGGCTGAAGCCGACCGCCGCGAGGCCGAAAACACGTGGAACATCCTCCCCGTCGAGGCGGGATCTTTCGTCCGTGCGCATGCCGGCGCCCTTTTGGCCCACCCGGCGGCGTATTTCCGTACCCTCGGGGCGGCGTTGAGAGCCGCCCCGGGCGGTATGCGCGGGTATTTGTGGCAATTGTTCTATTTCGCCGAGGCCGTCGCATTATGGGACCATGCCAAGCACGTGGGGGCTCGCCATTTGCACGCTCACCTGGCCAATGTGGCGGCTGATATTTCCTGGTGGGCGTCGGCGTTCGGCAATGCTGCGGGAGGGGCCAGAAATTGGCGGTGGAGCTTTACAATGCACGGGCCCACCGAGTTGTTCGCGGTCGAGCGCTTCAACCTGGGCCGCAAGGTCGCTCATGCCGACCTCGTGGTCTGCATCAGCGATTTCACCCGTTCGCAACTGATGTACCTGAGCGAACCGGACGACTGGGCCAAGCTCCGGGTAGTGCACTGCGGGGCAGACCTGAGCCGCTACCCGCTGGCACCGCCTCGGCGCGGACCGGGTTTCCGGGTCCTGTGTGTGGCCCGGCTGGCGCCCCAGAAGGGGTTGGAGGTGCTGCTTGGCGCAGTGAAGTTGCTCGCCGGTCGCGGCATCGACGTGCACCTTGTCCTGGTCGGAGATGGTCCCATGCGGGAGAGGTTGCGGCTCCGGGCCGAGCGTCTGCAGATAACGGACCGGGTAACCCTCATGGGGGCCGTGGGCCAAGACGACATGGCGGCTTACTACGCCGGCGCCGACGTGTTCTGCCTCCCGAGTTTTGCCGAGGGCGTCCCCGTGGTCCTTATGGAGGCGATGGCCAGCGGCCGGGCCGTGGTGGCCACTCGCGTCGGGGGTGTCCCCGAACTGGTAGAGGACGGTGCCTCAGGGCTGCTCGTGGCTCCAGGCAACGTGGACGAACTGGCCGCCGCCCTGGAGCGGTTGGCATCTTCGCCGGAGGAACGGGAGAAAATGGGCCTGACCGGGCGCCAGGAAGTCGTCGAAGATTTCGACGCCCGGAAATGCGCCGCTCAGCTGGCCGCTCTGTTCCAGGAAATGTCGACTGGGGCTACGAGCGACCCGCTAATACGCGCGCATTGAGGTAATTGCGCGAGCTTTTTGGGCGAGCCGGCCGAATTCCTGCCGTACCTTCGGGCTGACGCAACGGGCTGTGTCCACAATCGACAACCCGAGTTCCTGTAGGACAGGGTCGTGGTTGGCCGCTGCCGCTAACCAGGCTGCGCCCCGTTGAGGGTACAGCCACTCCAGGTCTTCGTCACCCAACCCTTCGGCCAGGCTGTTCGCCACCCAGGTGTACGGCGTCAAGTACCGGTGCGAATCGTCGACCCAGGCCCAAAAGCGCCCGGACCGAGACCGCGGGGGCGGTCCAGTCAGCCGGGCCCACGGCTTTTGTCCCATGGCATGCACGAGTACCGGGAACCTCCGCCCCACGGCTAGGCGAACCCGCTCTGTTGGGGCGAACGACGCCGGGCTGTAGCACTGGGCGATGTCGAGGCCGCGCCTGAGCAACCGCACATCGACGTGCGCCCACTCAGTCGCCCCCAGCAGGCCCGTGAGCACCTCCTGGTCGCCCACCAAATGCAATGGCCGTTCGTCCCAGGGCGACCCCTGGGCCCGGCGGTACTGCTCAGTCTGTAGAAGTTCGTGCCAGGCCTCCAGCAGGGGCACATGGGTAGGGGTGGCCCGCACGAGGCCGGTGTTGAACGTGCGGGGCAGGACCTTCCCGGGGGTGAAGCCCCAGGCCTCCGTCCGGTCGGCCCGTCCCTGCGCACGACCCCACCACACGTCTTCTGTCCCGACGAGCGCGTCGTCGGGTTCTCGCGCCAAGCGAGCGGCGAGGTCGCCCATGAGCACTATGTCGGAGTCAACCCAGATCACCGGTGCCCGCCCCGCCGCCAGGTGGTGCAGGAGCAAGGACGGTTTTACGTTCCAGCCGTCGTCGTGCAGCACGGCTTCGGCTCTAAACGCGTTGGGTTGGCGGCCGAGCCACTCGTGGAACCCCGCCGGGGCGCCCGGAACGTGGACAGCTACCTCAAGGCTCGGCCAGTGGCGGGCGAGGCTGAGGACCGTCAGTTTGACCCCGATCATCATGGCTCGGCGGTCCTCGTAGACCACGGCGATAGGACGGCTCAACGAACCCTCGCCGGATGAGGATAACGCTCACAACCTTGTGGACCTAACACTTAAGGAACTTGGCTCGTCATCTCGCTATTGCCCATCTCTTGGGGTAATCGGCCTTGCTCCCCGTGAGTGCTGGGCGTCCCGGGGCCGGCGTTACGCGTCCGGGCGACCGGCAACGGCCTAGCTTTGCTCATGGCGGGGGATCCGCTACGATCTTAGGGTTGCACGTAAAGCTTCGTCGTGACGAGGGAGTTGTTGATGTCGGTGGGCGGATCGTTGTTCACGAAGGGCTTAGTGGCGTGGGCGGAGCGGCCATCGCGTAACGGTCGGCGTTAGCGCGCGATTGGGGAGTCGTACTGAGCGAGGAAAGGCATTCGCGCCACAGGACCGGGTGGTGAGCGGGCCCCTGGGACCAGCTGATGATGGACGGGCGGTCGATGGTACCCCGACTGCTCCAAGGGCCGAAGTGCCAATCGCAGTAGTTGTGCCCAGCTATCGCCGCAAAGAACGCCTTGCCCAAGCTCTACGCTCCGTTGACGCGCAACGCGGCGTCTGTCCGTGCCAGGTCATAGTCGTTGATGATGCGTCGGGCGACGGCACAGCGGAACTAGCCCGCTCACTTGGTGCCCGTGTGATCGAAAGAGGAACCAATGGTGGCCAAGCGGCAGCGCGCAACTCGGGTATGCGTGCAGCAGAGGGTGCCGACTGGATCGCGTTGCTAGACGACGACGACGAATGGCTGCCCGATCACCTGGCGACGCTTTGGTCCAATCGGGACGGCCATGTCTTAGTGGCGGGCACGAGCGTCCGAGTACGTGGCCGCCAAACTCGCGCCCACGGCGCCGTGAGCGAGGAGCCCGAAATTGTCCGCTCACCAGCCAGGCTCCTGTTCCCCGAGAACTCATTTACGATAAGCGCCGCCATGGTGCGCCGGGATGTCCTAATGGCAGCGGGCGGGTTCAACGAGGGTATTCGCCACGCTGAGGACGTCGACGCCTGGCTGCGGGTCCTGGAGCGCGGTACTGGCCTGCTCCTGGCCGAGGTGACCTGTCGCTACAACGTCCACGGGGCCGGGCAAATGAGCGGCAACCGGCCAGAGGCATTGGCCGTGTACAGGGAAGTTCTGCAGGACTACCAGGGCCGCCCGTGGCTGACGAAGGGGCTGCTACAACGTTTCGAGACCGTCGCCGCTTGGGACGACCTCCAAGCTGGGCGCGCCAGGAGAGACTGGCCTGAAGTGCGTAAACAAGCGCTTTGGCTGGCTCGACGGCCGTCACGGTTAGCGGCTTTGACGCGGTTATGGGCGTTTCGTTGGCGGGCGCGCCACCGCCGCTATTTCATACCGGGAAGTTGACGAAGCGCCGGTCACGCCAAGGAGCGAGCCATTGCTCCGCCTCGGCTTCCCAACCGTCCGGTAGACCACGGCTCCGTTCGATGTGGCGGAGACGTTTGTCGGTTAGCGACGGTGACACCAGGGCAGCCCCAGCGTAAGCAAGTTGACCGGGGTCACGACCCGCCCAGGCCGCTCGGAGGTAATTGCGGGCGGCGAGGGCCCTATTGCCGGCGGCGACGTGACGACGGGCCGTTTCTCGTTGCCACCGGGCCAAATATTTCGAGGACAGCGGCGCGCTGTCAGGGAAATGCCGTGCCCTCAGCAGGTTTGCCCCGCTCAACTGGGCTTTTTCGTCGCCCGAGGTTTGGCCCTCCCACATGCGCCAGGCTACGAGCGGCCGGTCGATATAGGCGATGGGAGACCGCTTCGCCAGGCGTAGCCACAACTCCCAGTCCTCGGAAGCGGCTACGTCGAGGCTGAAACCGCCGACGTCCAGGGCGAGCGCCCTTGAAACCAGCACTGATGAGCCGCCCCCCGGCACCCGGTTGGACTCTTTCAGTAAACCGAGCAACTCCTGGGAACCGACCAGGCTGCCCTCCGGGGCCAACAGCGGCCCAGGGAGCAAGCGGTTCGCGCTCCGCACTTTCAAGTCGGCTCCGACATGGACGCAGGCGGTGGCGGACCAACGCGCCTGCGCATCTCGGCTGAGGGCCGTGAGCTGGGACTCGAGCTTGGCCGGAGCCCACAGGTCGTCGCTGTCCAGGAAGGACACCCACGAGGCACCTGCGGCCGCCCTGATGCCGGCGTTGCGGGCCGCAGCCGCTCCAACCGGTGCATCGAAAGCCAAGAGGCTGACCCGGGGGTCTCCGATGGCCCCGACCGCCTCTGCGGTGCCGTCGGTCGACCCATTGTCGACCACGATGCAGCAGAGGTCGGAATAGTTCTGCTCGATGACGGACGTCACTGCCTGGAGCAGCAGGTCACGCCGGTTGAGCGTCGGGATAATGACCGCCACGGTCCCGTGCTTGCTCATGCCGCCAAGGTTAGAGGAGGGCCTCCGAAGGCCCAAAGGTGTCAGCAAATACCTGCAGACGCGCCTGCGCGGCATTGAGGGGCGAGTGGTGCTCAAGTGCGGCCGCCCTCCCGGAACGCCCAAGATCCGCTCCGAGCTTCGGCGAAGAGAGGAGACGGGCCAATCCGCTGGCGAAGTCCCGGGGCGGCACCACTAATGCCCCTTCTCCGGTCTTCAGACAGAGACCTTCCACGCCGGCAGGAGTGGTCACGACCGGCAACCCGAAAGCAAGTGCTTCGAGAACCTTCACCTTCGGGCCGCTCGAAGGGGGGCAGGGGAAAGCTACGACACTCGCCTGTGACAACACATCGGCGCTCTTACCCACCGCGCCCAGCACCGTGACACCGGCCAAGGCGCCCACAGAGCTTTGCTCAAGGCCGCGCCCACCGACAACAAGCCGGGCGCCCGGGACCCTGGCGACTACATCCGGCCACGCCGCCATAAGCCATCGAAAGGCACGCTGGTTTGGGGGCCAATGCCAGTCGGCCATGACGGCCGCGACCGGTGACTCGCTCGGCACGAGCGCCTCCGGGGGCGCCGCGTACCCGATGGGGACAACGTGGGCCTTCGCGTTCACGTAGCGGGCCACGCGTCGGGAGTAAGCGAAGGCGACGGGCACCCGGCGCGCCGCTCGCCTCTCGGCTCTGGCGTCCTGGACCAGTGCTAAAGAAAGCCGCCGAACAGCTATCGCATCAGCAAGGCGGCTGAAGTGCAACGTGACCGCCGAGCGGCTGCGGGAGGCGATAGCGGGGTACGACCACGCTTCTTCGGCTATCGCGATCGGCTCGTCCTCGGTCGGAAATGCCCACCTCGCCAGATCCCAGCGGGGTCTGGCTAAGGCTCGGAGATGCTCTCGCCACATAGGGCCTTCGTTCGGCGGGTTTTCGAACGGTTCCCAGTGGCACCAGCCGGGCACCTCGCTCCTCGGCACGATCAGGCGCGGGCACCACGACCAAACTTCCAGGTCATGGCCCAACTCGCGGGCGCCGCTGCACCATGCCCAAAGCGTGCGGCCGGCCGCGCTGCCCTCGGGGAGAGGCAACTGGTCTGTTACGACTGCAATTTTCAAATCTCTGTCTCGCTTAGGTGTCCTGGGGTACCCTCGCCGCAGCACTGCACCTGGCGGCCGACGATAGGAACCTCTGCGCAGTATTGGACGCTCCCGCCCTGCCGGAGAGGACGGCGGCTGCCAATTGCAAGCGTCCACGCGCACTGCCCTCAAGGCCGCCGCCGAACTCGGGGTCGGCCCTGTAATGGCCCAAGAGCCGTTGCGAGAACACGTCTGTCGGGCCGAGGCGGGACATTGCCCGGGCCAGGCGCCAGGGCACCAGCGGGACGTGTGCCTCACTGAGCCTCAAACTCAACAGCCATTCGTTGAGGATGGAAAGCGCCTTCATGCGGAGGCGAGGCCAGGACACCGGGTTGACCGGCTCTGCCCGCGTCCATCCCTGGCGCCCGGGAACCGTAAGGAACGTCCTGAGAAACCCGCCCAGTTCCGGACCGAGCCAACCGGAAAGAGGCCAGTCGGCGCCGTCGAGTGCCTCCGGGACCCGCAATGCGTACTCCCCGGCCCGAACTGCGCGTAACGAGCCAAGGCGAGCGACCGCCGCCGCCGATATGAGGACATAATTGGAGCGGATGTAGCACCGAATTGCCCGACCGCAAAGTTGAGAGTTGGGGGGCAAGAAATCGATAGTACCGGCAGCGATCGGCACCGCACTGGCGAACTTAACCAGCGCCGGCGTAACTCCCCAGATGCAGTCGGCCTTATAAAACGGGAGCCGGTCGTTCAGGATCATCCATACGTCGGGCGCCGGTCTTGCTCCCGCCACGAGGCTTTGACGTCCTTCTTCGTAAGCGGAGAACTCCGCCTCCTCGTTCGAGCCGGCCACGACCCTGTACTCGCCGTCGCTCCGGGGCAACGAGGTCAGCGTTAGATGGTTATTGGCCACCACTACCATCGACCACGTCACACCCCTCAGGCGCCGGAACCGTTCGAGGACCAAGCTGACCGACTCGGCGGCGGCGGCGGGGTCCCAGGCGGCCAAGACAATCCCGAGGTGTGGCACCCTGGCGTCCTCAGGTCCGAGTGGCATCGTGCACAGGCGCTCGCCTACAGCGACAGCCTTCCACTCAGCCAACTCTACGAGCGTCGATGGCGTCATCGGAGCAAGACGGCTACAACCTGTGCCATTCCGTGGGCATTACTGGCGCCACCAAGGACCTAGGGCTTCGCCCCAACCGCGGCCGGCACCATCATGCTGGAACTCTACCCAAGGTGCCGCGGTTAGCCCACCATCCAATACCATCTTCTGGTGGCGAACCCAGGGCAGCCGGAAAAGCGCCGGCGCGTTCACGTCCAGATGTACTACGGAAAGGACGCCGAGACCTACCGCCAGGACTACCACGGAGGCAAGGAGCCGGACGAGACACCCTACGGCTTCCATCTGGCCGAAACCTTTGGTTATGACGTTACCTTCTCGCGCGACGCCCGCTCCGCCCCCACCAGCGTCCGCGCCAGGGTGACCGCCAAGGTGCTTCGCGAGAGCAACCGACGCCTCGGTTTCGACGTGGCCCACGCGTACACTAACCAGACCGCGTTACGTAACGCTGACGTGATTTGGACCATGACCGAGGGAGAGGCCTTCGCCGTCAGCGTTCTGTGCCGTCTCGGCCGGCTTCCGCGACGCCCGTTGGTGGCCAACTCGATATGGCTGTTCGACACTTGGGACCGGTTACCGCCTTATAGAAAGGCAGTGGTCCGACATCTCAGCCGTTACATCGATGTAATGACCGTCCATTCCCAACAATGCCTACCCATCATCCGCCGTCAGCTGCCTCATCTGCGCTCTGAGCTCATGTATTTCGGGATCAATACAGGCCTTTTCAGGATAAGCTCGCCCGCCACCCGACCAGACCAGGAGCCTATCAGGATCTTTGCTCCGGGCAACGACAGGGCCCGCGACTGGGGAACGCTGCTCCGCTCCTTTGGCAACGACGACCGGTTCGAGGTCAGGGTGATTTGCCAGTGGCTCGACAAAGAGCAACTGGGGCGGGAATACTCCAACTTGACCATATTGAGCGACCCGGACATGAGCGACTTCATCAACGGTTACCGTTGGGCAGACGTGGTTGTGGTACCTATGCAGCGCAACGCCTATTCAGGGATCACGGTCGCCCTGGAAGGAGTGGCCATGGGTAAGCCCGTCGTATCAACCAGGACTGGGGGAGTTCCCACCTACTTCGACGAAGACGAGGTGTTCTACACCGCCGTCGAGGACCATCAGGCCATGCGCGACACGGTGCTCGGGAGCGACGCCTACTCGCGTGCCCAGCGGGCGGAACGAGCGCAGCGGCGCTTCCTCGAGCGCGATTACTCTACTCAGGGGCTGATCTCCCGTTATGTGCAGTTGACTCGAGAACTTCTCGAGACCGGGCCGGACCGCCCTTGACCCGTCCCGTGAATGCCGAGGTTCAGCTGCCGCCAAAGGCGACGCGTTGCAAGAGCTTCTCCAGCCGCAGAACGGCGCCGTCCAGACCCCATTCTCGCTCGACGGTCTCACGGGCCAGCCAGGCCAAATCGTCCAACCTCGTCTGGTCAGCCAACACCTCATCGATCTTGTCGGCAAAAGCCGCCTCGTTCGCTCCCACCAAGAAGCCAGTTTTCCCATCGGTGATACTCTCCCTCGTACCTGCTTCGGCTACGCCCACTGCTACCAAGCCGCAGGCCGCGGCCTCCAATGGCGCGAGACCAAACGGTTCCAGTCTGGGTGCGTACAGGAACAAGCCGGCAGTTTGATAGAGCTGCAGTAGCTCGAGATCGCTCACGTCAAATCTGATGTCCAACCTGACTCCTACAAGCTCCGCCAATTCCGTTAATTCGGCGACATAAACCTCGTCGGCCATGTTGGCGACCCAGACCAAGGGCCAGGACTTGTCCCGCCTGGCACCGAGGGAGCGAATTATGAAGGCGGCGTTCTTGTGGCTGCCGGCGTACCCCACGCTGAGAAAAAACGGCTGTCTAGGGCCATCCCCCGGTGTGAACCGCGTCTGGTCCACTCCCAAATAGCAGACCTCGGCGTCTAGCCCATAGGCGCGCAAGATCGACTCACGAGAATACATCGAGTTGCATGCGATCGAGCTGAACGCCGATGCGTTCCGCACTTCTTCCCGTACCTGTACCTCATTTCTCCTGACCTTAATTGCCCGCTTCGTCGCCTTCCGTAACTCCCGGGGTGAATGCCACCAGCCTTCTGAGCGCTCATCGGCCGCCCAAGGCGGCCGCGGGAATGCTTCGTAAAAGGCGCGGTGCGGTTCTTGCAAGTACAATACCGACGGCACCCCCACGTACCGGCCCACGGCGGTGACCCGGAAGTCCATGCACGCACCGGCGAACAACACGTCGAAACCTTCCGTGTCGATCTCCCTGGCGCATTGCAGGCAATGCGAGTTCATGGCTTCGACGTTGGCGTCTTTGTCGCGAGCCACCTCCCAAAGTCTCGTCGCCTTACTCGGCCGCACGTGCTCCACCGCCACTATGTGCTCGCGTACGAGGTCGCTCAACGGAAGGAAGCGCTGGTCGGCCGACGGCGGGCACCAGGACTCCACCTCGTGGCCCAACTTAAGCAGCCCTGTCACCTGGTCATAAAGGGCGCGCTTGGCCCCACCCGAAGGCAGGTTGTGCCACAGTGCTATCCGCATGCTCTGACGCCCCGATGGGTCAAGGAGCCCCGATCTATCGCCTCAAGCGCTTCGCCAGCAAGCCAGCCAAGGCTCGACCTGCTCCTGCCAGCCCTCGGGGAGGGAACGAGCGGTCTCTACCTGGCGCAGCCGCCACTCGGCCAGCCGGGGGAACACAGCCGCGACCACCGCGTATGCGAGCTGGCCCGGGGCACGGCCGGTCACGGCGGCTCGAAGGTAGCTGCGCGCCGCCGGGATCCTCCGTGCGGCGGCTACATGACGGCGAGCGACCTCCAGCTCCCAACGTAACCCGTACTCACGGGGCAAGGGGCCGGCATCCGACAGGTGGCGGACGCGCACGAGCGCAGCAGTGTCCAAGAACTGCTGGCTGTTGGAGGCCTGCCCGTCCCAAATCCGGTAACCGACGAGGGGGGCGTCGACGTAGGCGAGCGGGGACTCCTTGGCCAGTTTCAGCCAAAGATCCCAGTCCTCGTTTGTAAAAAGTTCTGCGTCGAAGCCCCCCACGGCCTCGTACAGTTCGCGGGAGACCAGGACGTTGGAGCCCCCGGCCGGGATCATGTTGTCGTCCTTCAACAGGTTGAGCATCTCGTCTTGGGGCACGAGCAAGCGGTCGGTGGTGGCCGGCCGGCCCCAACCCAGCCGGGTGGCAAACCGCACATCTATCCCTGTGCCTACGCTGACGCCGCTCGTCGCGCACCACCGGGCCGCGGGGTACTGGGCTAGCGCATTTATTTGTTGCTCAACCTTATCGGGGGCCCAGTAATCGTCGCTGTCGAGAAAGGTCACCCAGCTTGCGCCGGAGTTGGCCGAGACCCCCACATTGCGGGCGAGGGAAGGCCCCAGCCGTCGGGGCTCGGAGATGACAGTGAGGCGCGGGTCGCTGAGCCTCCCGAAGGCCTCGTTCGTGCCATCGGTGGACCCGTTGTCGACCACGATGCACTGCAGGTCGCAATATGTCTGGCCGAGCACGGACTCGACGGCTTTGCTCACGGTCTGGCGCCTGTTGTGGGCCGGGATGACGACCGCGACACTTCCTTCGGTGGCCACGGCTGGATCCTACCCTGAGCCAGGCGCCACGCTGCACTCGCCGTTGTGCTAACCGGTGGCGGAGACGCGTTGTAAGAGGCTCTCCAGCCGAAGCACAGCGCCTTCCATGCTCCATTTCTGCTTTACGGTCTCACGGGCAATCGGGCCCATTCGTCCCAGCCGCGCCTCGTCGGTCAACAACTCGTCGATTTTCTGGGCAAATAGCCCTTCGCTCGCCGGGACCAAGAACCCGTCGCGGCTGTCCGTGAGGCTTTCCCGGGTGCCTGCCTCGGCTACCGCCACGGTCACCAGACCGCAAGCGGCGGCTTCTAGCGGGGCCAGGCCGAACGGTTCCAGCCTGGGGGCGTACAGGAACAGCCCTGCCGTCCTGTAGAGTTCTACTAGCTCCCTGTCCCTAACATTGCGCCTGAGGTCGAGGGTGATGCCGACGGCGTTGGCCAACTTCCGCAATTCAGAGACGTAGTCTTCGTCGGCCATGTTGGCCACCCATACCAAGGGCCACGACCTGTCGTCTCTCAGCCCTAGCGCTCGAATTATGAAAGCGGCGTTCTTTTCCGGGGCCGCTGCGCCCACGCTCAAGAAAAATGGTAGGCGCGGCGCCTGCCCGTTCGGCGTGAACTGAGCTTCGTCCACTCCCAAGTAACAGACCTCGGCGTCCAAGCCGTACGCCCGCAGGATCGACTCACGCGAGTAGAGGGAGTTACACAGGACCTTCTTGAAAGCCCACGCGTTCCGCACCTCTTCACGGACGCGGACTTCATTTTTCCTGACTTGAACGGCCCGCCTTACAGCTTGGCGCATGTCCCGGGGTGAATGCCACCAGCCGGGCCGCCGCTCGTCAGCCGCCCAGGGTGGCTCAGGCAAAGCCTCGTATAACCGGCGCTGCGGCTCCTGGAGGTACAAGACCGAAGGCATTTCCACGTACCGTGCGATGGACATAACGCGAAATTGCTGGCACGGTCCGGCAAACAGTACATCGAAGGCCCCTTTGCTCATCTCGCGGGCGCATTGTTGACAGTGCCGGTCCATGGCTTCCGCCTGTACATCAGTGTCGTGCAC
>JASHVH010000139.1 GCA_030039575.1 Acidimicrobiales bacterium
GAAGTGAGCGTCGCCTCCGAGGGTGGCGCGACGAGTACGCCTCGCCTTGGCGCCCGGAGTTGTGCGCTTGGGCCCGGGGGCCCCGGCAGCGAGGCTCACCGCCAGATTTCCGTAGCGGCGCGACAAACGAAGGCTCTGGGAATCAGGGGAACAAAAGAGCAGGTCGCAACGTGCGTTGGCGGGCGCCGTCCCTCGCAGGGGGTCGTCACATTAGCACGCCATCGCCCCACTTCCAGCTCGACTTGAACGCGTTGGCCGAACGAGAGATGCTTCTAGCCCATGACGATGATGGGCGAGTTGGTCCCGTTCACCGACGCTGGGGTAATGGCACCTATCGAGGAGCTCGCTCAGGCCGCGCGGCCGCGGGGCTTCGTTGCCAGCCACAGCGGACGGCCTCTGTCATCGTGCCAGTCTGATAACGGTGGGCGGACGCTCGGACAGCACAGGCGAAGATGCGCCGGCTGAGAGTGACCTAATGAACTCGACGAGGTGGGGGAAATCTTGGTGAGCCCGATGGCCACCACGGCCCAAAAGTACCCATAGACCGTGCCGAGTTCGCTTTCCCGTCGGGTCACCCTGGCTTTCCTGATAAGTGCCCTACTCGCATTAGTAGCGGGAGGGTTGGGGATCTCGTTCGCAGTGCGGGCCAGTAACTCTTCCCGGTCGGCATTAAGGACGCTTATTCCCGCGGCTGCGACGGCCGACCAACTCTTGGTAAGCGTGGTCGACCAGGAGACGGGTGAACGTGGGTACGTCATTACTGGCGAAGCCCCTTTCCTGCAGCCCTACGAGCTCGGGGTGAAAGAGACCCTGCCGCTGATCGGGCAACTTAAACAGCAGCTCGCCGGGCACAAAATAGCTCTTGCTCTTTTGGCCCAGACGCAGAGCCGGTACGTGACGTGGTTGCGCGGGTTCGCGTTGCCGCAAATCCTTGATGTCGAGACGGGCGACACGGCCGCAGCCGTTTCGGCCGAGAAAACCGGGGATGGGAAGGTCCTGTTCGACTCTCTCCGCGACACTTTGAGTGCTCTAAGTTTGCGGATAGGCGTGGAACAGCGCCTGCTCACCACTAATGTGCGGGACCTGCAAAGTGACACTGTGTGGCTGATCGTTGCCATGACAGCACTGGTTTTATTGGGATCCGTCTTCGGGTGGCTCCTGGTGAGGCTTTGGGTCATCCGGCCGATCCAGGTCCTGGAAACTGAAGTCAGCCTCGTCGCTGCCGGGCATGTCGAACACCAGATGGAGCGGTCTGGGCCTGATGAGATTTCCGCCCTGGGCAGCAGCGTCGACGTGATGAGAGAGCGGGTCCTGGAGCAATCCGACGAGATACGTCAGCAACGCTTCATCGCAGAGACATTGCAGAACTCGCTGCTGCCGAGTGTTCTCCCCGCGCCCGACGAGTTCGAGATTGCCGCTCGCTACCTGCCCGGGACCGAGGGCGTGGATATCGGCGGTGATTGGTTCAACCTCCGGATTGCCGGAGAAGGGTGCTCGTTTTTCGCTGTTGGTGACGTCTCGGGTCGCGGCGTCGAAGCGGCCGCGCTCATGGCCTCTCTCCGTTTTGCCATCAATGCCTACGCAGCCGAGGATCCCGAACCGGCCAGTGTGCTGAAGCGGCTGGGGCGCCTTATGCAGATCAGCGAAAACGGCCATTTTGCCACCGTCCTTTGCGGGCTCTACGATGGCCGCGGTGGCCACATCCAATTGGCCAACGCGGGCCACGTCAGCCCCCTCCTCATCGCCGACGGACGGGCACAGATCGTCCAGACCGAGGTCGGGCCGCCGATCGGTGTCAACCATCACGAGTACCCGGCCACGACCATTCCCGTCGTTAGGGGGACAACCTTGGTTGCCTACACGGACGGCTTGGTGGAACGCCGCGATGAGCCCATAACCGCCAGCATCGAGCGCCTGCGCCAGTTGGCCTCCGTCCCTTTGTCGCCTGACGGCCTCATAGACCACTTGCTGGCGACGCTCGTACCTAGAGGCGCCGATGACGATGTGGTCATCCTGGGCGTGAAGTGGGGGAAGTAAATGGACTGAGGCCAGGACGTGGTAGATCTTGGCCATGGACCGGAATATGAAAAAGGTCGCCATCGGAGCCTTGGTGGCAATCGAAATGGTTTCATCGTTTTTCGCGTGGCGCGACCTGGCACGCCGGAGCGACGACCAGGTGCGAGGCAACAAGCTCCTTTGGCGGGTTTTCATGAGCTTGAACCCAGGGAACTCGTTACTCTACTGGGCCATCGGACGGCGGCGCGCTGAGTCTCGTAACAGCTCGCTATAGACCGTCGCTTCCTGCTCCGACGCCGGCATACCCCGGGTCGCACCCAGCCCACAGGACCTGCCAGCTGTCGACGTCTCGCCCTCGCCAGGTTTTAGCCCGGCCGCCGGTTTGATCTCCGAGACGGACGCAGGGACGATCCTGAAGGTCAGCGGTGACGGGCGGTGACGGGGTCGCCCCGCTCCTGTTCTTCTTCCGCGACAACGAAGGAAACCATTTGATGATCGAGGCGGAGCAGTAATACCCGGCGCGTCGGCGAGTGTCACGCTCCATCTGGCACCCGCAGGCCGTTGGCGGATCTCATTGCTCGCAGGTGCCTGCTAAACGTACAGCGTTTGGACGATTACCGTTTTCGAGCCGCTGCCGCCCACCCGAACTGATTGGTCTTGACCTCGACATTGCCAAAGCCGGCGGCCTTCAGACGAGCGGGAAGGCCGGCCGGGTCGACCGGGTTGTATGTGTCCCCTTCATGGTGCGCCTCGAGTTCCGGGTTGGCCAGGCTATCTCCGGCGACAAAGGCAGCGCCCGGGCGCAAAACACGTGCCACCTCGGCGAAAAGCCGGTCCTGGAGCCCCACACTCGGTACGTGGTGGAGCATGGTGAACGACGTCGCCCCGCTAAAGCGCCCGTCGGGGAAATCCAAGGCGGTGGCGTCCCCCCTCACTATCATTACGGCGTCATTTCCAGCGAACCGTCCCGCTAGCATCGTGGCCAGTTGGGGGTCGATTTCGACGGCTGTCACTTTGGGTACCAATTCGGCCAGGACGTCGGTCGTGGCCCCATAGCCGGGGCCGACCTCGAGCACGTCGTCGCCAAGGTCCACACCCCCGAGCGCCCAGGGAAGGATTTCGTCGCGCACAACGGCTCGCCACTCGTCACTTCCACACAGCTCGTGGTACTCGTTCATTTCGGGCCCAGGGCCCCTAGCGTACTTTGTGCAACCGGACTGCTACCGATGTCGGTCCCGGCGCCCCGACGAGGATGCGGCGGCGCCGAGAGCCAACACTTGGGCCTTAGTCGGGTTGGGAGACCGATGTCAAAGTGGCGAACGCCCCGAAACCGCCGGCACCCGATGTCATACGGCCGGGCCAGGACCGGACCGGGCATTCAGGTGGAGGGGACCTCCACAACGTCAAACTCGTTGCCCTGCGGGTCGGCCATGGTTGCCCAACGGTACCCGCCCTCTTCGACGTCCCGCAGGCGGGTTGCCCCGAGAGTCATGAGGCGCTCGACTTCTTTGTCGAGCTCAGGGGCAACGAAGTCGACATGGACGCGGTTCTTGGTCTCTTTGGCCTCGGGCACTTTGTGGAACATCCACGCTGGGCCCGGCCCCGCGCCGCCATCCAGGCCGATGGCGGCGAAATCTACCGTCGCGCCCGCATCAACCGGGCGATCGAGCACCTCGGACCAGAAAGTGGCCAGCTTGCCGGCGTCGGCGCAATCCAGGCTGACGGAGAAAAAGCGAACAGCCATCAGAGTTTTCCCTTCTGTTCTGGCCGACCACGGTTAGTCGACCATATAAGTCTCCAACCTCCCCCGGCGGGAGAGTCAAGGGCCAGCCAAGCTACCCGAAGGAGCGCCGATCAGAGTGCTCTCCTGGGAAGGGCCCGCCAAGAGGGCTGGTCGAGCGGCTCTTGGCTCCGCGCTGCGCAGGACGGCGGGACGGTGGCGGGCAATACGGCCATAAGCAGCTACGAATTGCGCCGGCGGCCGATCGACACGAGCATGAGAGCACCGCCGAACAGCGCTATTACTAAGGCAAACTCTACCATTTCGTCGGCGTTGAACCCTGTGAAAGCGAGGACGGCCGACTTCGCAGGGCTGGTGGTGGTCGTCGGGTTGGCGGGCGGGTTGGTTGTAGTGGCGTCTGGTGCGGTGGTCGTGGTGGCGTCTGGTGCGGTGGTCGTAGTCGTCGTCGAACGAGGGGTGGTCGTCGTGGTGGAGGCGGGAGGCGCCCTTGTCGTCACGGCCCGAGAAGGTTCCGGCTTGGCATCGGCGCTCGTGGGTGGTGTGTTTGTGGTCGTCGTTACGGTGGGGGCAGAGGTCTTCGTGGCCGGCACCGTCGCGGTCGTCGCGGGCAACGTCGTCGCGGGGACCGTGGTCAACGATTTTTTCGCTGAGTTAGGGGGTTTCTCGGTAGTCGGCACGGGTGCCGTGGTCGCCGGGCCAGGCGGGTTGGTCGTGGTTGGCCTACTCGCCGGTGCTGTCGTTGTCGAAGGAGCGCCCGAGGTGGTGGGAGCGGGTGTGGCCTGTGGTGCCGTTGTTCGCCCGGGCGTGGTTGGCCCAGTTGTGGTCGGCGGAGAGGTTATGGTCGTAGTGACGCCCGTCGGTGCGGCGGTCGTGGGGGTGGGCGACGTGTTGGTCGCAGCAGGGGGCACGGTGGTGACTGTCGTCGAGGAGCCCACCGGCGCCGAAGCCAACACCGTTACAGTCCCCGGCGCGTAGGAGATGGCGTAGTCGGGGCTCACTGCCCCGCTGCAAGTAGACGGATAAGAGCCGGGCGGCGACGTGCTGGTGGCGGTCGTCGAACAATTCGGCAGGGAGGCGAGCGAACTGGCGCCCTGGCCGAGAACGAAGCCGCTGTAACTCGCTGTTATCAGAGGCACCGTCCCTCCGTCAGTCATAACGTCGCTCGAGGCTGTGACGGTCAGCGGGGCGGGCTCGACTGAGAGCTGAACGGTGTTGGCGGACGCGGACACGACACTGGTGGCGGTGCTGGTGAGGTTGGCGCTGACCGTGTACGTGCTTGGCGCCAGGTTGGTGGAGCTCAGACAACTGCTCACGGTTGTCGGGAACGCCAGCTCGCACAGGGCCGTCGGCGTGGCGTCCGCCAAGAACCCCACCTGGCCGGTGGTAGTGGCAGGTACCCCGCTTTCCGCCAAGATCACGGGC
>JASHVH010000014.1 GCA_030039575.1 Acidimicrobiales bacterium
ACGATGATGGCGCTCCCGGTCGTCATCTTCTTCCTCCTCGTCCAGCGCCGGATCGTTTCGGGCTTTACCGCCGGGTCGGTCAAGGGATGAGCCGGCAGTGAGCTCCGGGGCTTGGTTGTACGGTTTTGTGGCCAACGTGGGCACGAACTACGGTGGATTAATGGCGTCATGTGCTCTTTTTGCCCTGGCGGCCGTGATTTTTTTCGTGATCGTGCCGCGGCAAATGGTGGGGGGTCTTACTGTCGGGGCCGTGAAGGGCTGAACTGTAGATGTTCCGGGAACAAAGTGACGAAGGGACGGCAGCCCCTCCCTCCAGGAGTTTTTGGGATCGTGCTCGCCCGTGCGGCATTAGTGGTGATGACGGGAGCGGGCGGCCGCCGTCTCTGTCACGAGTTCCCGAAGCCTCTGTAAAATGACCTCCCGCAACATGATTTCCTCCGCTGCTACTGACAAGCTTCCGGGCCAATTAATGGCTTCGGAGATGGCTGAGCAACCAAATCGATTGGCTGCGTTGCTCTCGCGGCGCGAGGAACTGGGCAAAGAACTCCGTTCCCTGGTGCCACCCGACCTGGCCGGCACGGTGTTGGTAGCCCGTGGTTCGTCCGACCACGCCGCCAAGTGCGGGGCGTACCTGCTCGAAATGTCTACCGGCCGGCCGGTGGCGCTGGCATCTCCTAGCATCCAGACCCTCTACCGCTCGGGGACCGACTACTCGGGTTACCTGCTCATCGCGGTCAGCCAGTCCGGCCAAACCCCGGAGATCGTGGAGGTGGCCCAGCTGGCCAGGGCCAACGGTGCTCGGGCCATCGCCATCACCAACGACTCTTTGAGCCCCCTGGCCGGCGCGGCCGACCTCGTGGTCCCGCTCGAAGCCGGGCGCGAACTGGCGGTGCCGGCGACGAAGACGGTGACGGCCCAACTGGTTGCGTTCGCCATAATCGCCCAGGCGCTGGGGGAAATCGGCCTCGATGAGGAAGTTGCAGAAGAACTCCCGGGCCAGGTGGCGCAGGTCATTGACGACCCCGCGCCGGTGGCCGGGTTGGCCGGTTGGCTTCGCCAGGCAGACCGCCTGGTCACGGTGGCCCGGGGCATCTTGTACGGTGCGGCCCGCGAGGCGGCGCTGAAAGTGGCCGAGACGACTTCGCTTTTCACCGCTGCGTTCTCGGCCGCAGACCTGAGGCACGGGCCCATCGCCATCGCCTCCAACGGCCCGCGCGTGCTGGCCTTCGCCCATCCCGGGCCGACGAGCCGGGACGTCGTGGAGGTCGTCACCGAGCTCAGAAAGCGAGGCGCCAGCGTCCGGTTGGCCGGGCCGGTCGAAGGCAGCGACGTTGGTTGGCCGTCCTCGGCCCCAGAGATATTGGCGCCCGTACTGGCCGTAGTGAGAGGCCAGCAGCTGGCACTGTCGCTGGCCCTCGAACTGGGCCGTGACCCGGACTCGCCGCCCGGCCTGATGAAGGTCACGGCCACTTGAAACGCGTCTCAAGATGGTGTGGCATGGCCGGCCGCCCTCCTTGTCGGAGCGCGGCGGGTTTCGCGAACCCCGGTGATAACGGGGTAATCGCACAGCCGGGCGGTTTTCAGTGGCGGTGACCGAGGGCGGGGCGCTTTACGCGCTGACGGCCAAGCGCCTGGCCACCCCGAACGAGATGCTGCCGGACGGCTTCGTGGTCATCGAAGGCGGCTCAGTGCGTGAGATTGGTAACGGCGCCCCACCCGCCGGGATTGCCGTAGTCGACTTGGGCGAGATGTTGATCGCGCCTGGTTTCATCGATTTGCACGTGCACGGTGGCGGCGGCGCCCAGGTCAACAACGCCACCCGGGAGGAAGTGGAAGCCGCCGTCCGCCGCATGGCCCGCTTCCACGCGGAGCACGGGACTACAGCGTTGGTGCCGACCACCGTCTCAGACAGCCCCGAAGCGCTGAGGACGGCAGTCGAGGGGGTGGCGGCCGTGACCCGCTCCTCAGGCGCCGGGCCCGGCTACGGTGCCGCCATCCTGGGCTCGAACCTCGAAGGGCCCTGGATCGCCCGTTCGAGAGCAGGGGCACAGTTCCCCGGGGCCCTTCGGCCTCCCTCGCTGGGGGAGCTCGACGACCTGGTCAAGCGGGCCGAAGGGACGCTGCGCATCGTGACGCTGGCCCCTGAGCTGGACGGTGCCCTCGAGGTCATCTCCGCGGCCAGCGCAGCCGGGGTGGTGGCCTCGATCGGGCACACCGACGCGGACCACGCCACCGCCAAGGCGGCCTTCGACGCCGGCGCCCGGCTGGCCACCCATCTGTTCAACGCCATGGCCCCGATCCACCATCGCCGGCCGGGGCCCGTGGCGGCCGCCCTCCAAGACGAGAGAGTATCCCTCGAGCTCATCGCCGATGGAGTCCATATCCACCCGGCGCTCATCTCGCTCGTCGCCACCGTCGCGCCGGAGCGCCTGGTCCTCATGACCGATGCCATCGGGGCGACGGGGACGGTCCCGGGGCGGCACCGCCTCGGCCCCCTCGAAGTTCAGGTATCGGACGGCCGGGCCGTGCTCGTGGGCCACGAAGAGACCGTCGCCGGCAGCGTCCTGACCATGGACAGGGCTCTCGCCCTCACGGTGGAGGTGGCCGGCGTGCCGCTGCTGGTGGCGCTGAAGGCCACCTCTCTACACCCCGCCAGGGTGCTTGACGAGCACCGGAAGGGCCGCCTTGCCCCCGGGACCGACGCAGACATTGTCGTGTTGGACAGGGACCTGTCCCTCGCTGCCACTATCGTCGAGGGCCGGGTCGTTCATGACCCGCAGGGCCTGCTTAGCTCACTGCAGATGGCTCTTACGCAAGCGCCCCTGCCGTGACGGCGCGGCTGTGATGGTACGACGGTGACACTCGTCGGGTGACAGCAGTGCGATGACACCGGCCAAATGACATCAGCCGCCAAATGACATCAGCCGCATGACAACCGTCCTCGGCCTGGACGTTGGCGGCACCCACAGCCGGGCCCGGCTGGTACGTGACGGCCAACTGGTGGGGGACGCCACCGGCCCGAGCGCCAGCCTCGCCGCGGCGGGAAGAGAACGGGCCGCCTCGGCCATCAGCGCCCTTCTCGGGGACCTGGCCCTGCGGCCGGGCGCCGGGCTCGACGCTGTTTGCATCGGGACAGCAGGGACCAGCGCCCGAGAATCTGACGCTTTCTTTACGGAGGTTTTCAGGCCCCTAACCTCGACGGGCCGGGTGGTGATCGTCAATGATGCCCGGTTGGTGCTGGCTGCCGGGGGCCTGGAAGAAGGGATCGCCTGTATCGCCGGGACCGGGTCCATCGCTGTCGGAGTGCTGTCGGGCCGGGAACAACGAGCCGGTGGTTGGGGGTACCTGCTCGGGGACGAGGGGAGCGGTTACTGGGTAACCCGCCAAGCCGTGCGTGAGCTGGCCGACCGGAACGACTCTCACCTACCGCTCGGCCCCCTCGGCGTGACGGTCCTCGAGGCGACCGGTTGCCCTGATTTCAGGTCGCTCTTCCAGCTCTGGTACGACCGTCCATCGC
>JASHVH010000140.1 GCA_030039575.1 Acidimicrobiales bacterium
TGGCAAGCACAAAACAGCGCTCCGGGGCAAGCAACGTCCCGCCTCGCCCGGGCGGCTCATCGTCCTCTACCTCCGTGCCGAAGCGGCCCACTGCGAAGGCGTCGGGGACCACGGTCTCCAAGCCCGGCCGACCGCCCCAGCGCGCTTCCGCTCGCCGGGCAGCTGAGCAGCGCCGCAGGCGCAACATCCTCACGGCCGCGGGCGCCGTTGGCGTCATCGTGGTCGTGATCGCCGTGGTGGTGGTCCTGAAGGTCACCGGTGGCAGCGGCACCCCGAAGGGCTCGGACCCGGGGACCTTCGCGCTGACGTCGAGCATGATCTCACAAGTCGAGGACGTCCCCGTCAGTGCGCTGGTGGCGGCGGCCAAGTCCGACCCGGCCGGCGCCGCGCCGGCGCAAAAGCTGCCCGCCGGTACAGCACTGCTAATGAACGACGGCAAGCCGGAGATCCTCTATATGGGGGCGGAGTACTGCCCGTTCTGCGCCGCTGAACGCTGGGCGCTGGTGATGGCCCTGTCGAAGTTCGGCACCTTCACCGGGTTGAGGGGGACCACCTCCTCGGCCACCGATACCAACCCGAGCACCCCTACCTTCTCGTTCTACGGGTCCACGTACACCAGCAAGTACATCAGCTTCGTGCCCGTCGAGATGGAGACCAACACAGAAGCCACGTTGCAGACCCCGACGGCAGCGCAGAACGCCCTGTTGGCGAAGTGGGACGTTGCCCCCTACACGACGGAAGATGGCTCGATCCCGTTCGTGTACCTGGGTGGCAAGTACCTCATAACCGGCGCTCAGTACGAAGCCCCCGCTATTTCGGGTGAGTCCTTCCAGGCGGCTGTCCCCTACATGACCTCTGGCACCAACGCCACCTCACGGGGAGCCGAGGCGGCGGCGGCCTACCTGGTGGGCGACATCCTGGCTCTCACGCACGACCAGCCGGCCTCTATTGCCTCGCAGGTCCCGGCCAACCTCAAGGGCATCACCACCAGCTCGGCTAGCACCGGCAACCACTCGGTCGTCTCCACCACCGCCACCACGGCCAAGAAGGCGTCATGAACGGCCCGGGCGGCTTCAAATAGGAAGTCGTAAGCTCGAGCCGTGGCCACCAGAGCGGTAAAGGCGGGCAAGGGCGGCCCCAACCTGGCCCCTGGCCGGGGGACGGCCGGCACCGGCCTCGCCGGCCAGGCGCCGGCCCGCCCGGCACTGGTGCCGCCCGGTTGGGTGCCCGTAACGACGACGGTCCTTTGTGCCATTGCACTGGCCGACTCGGCGTACCTCACCTGGATCCACTACACCAACCCGACCGGGTTGTTCTGTTCGACCACCGGCATCTTCAACTGCGACGCCGTGACCACGAGCGTTTATTCGCACCCGTTTGGCATACCGGTCGCCGTCGCCGGCTTGGCCTGGTCGTTCGTCATGTTGCTGCTCTGCAGCCCGCGGGGCTGGCGCGCCTCTTCCCGCTGGGTCAGCCCGGTGCGCTTGGCCGGCTCCGTGGCCGGCGTCGGGATGGTCTTCTATTTGATTTATCGCGAGCTGTTCTCGCTCAGCCACATATGCGAGTACTGCACGGTCGTGCACGTGATGACCATCGCCCTGTTCATCGTGGTCGCCTTCGGTACCGCCCTGGGCGTGCCGGCGGGCGACGAGGACGACGACGAAAGCGACCTGGACCTCGCCACTTAGCGCCGCTCAGCCGGGGCTGAGGCCAAGGGCCAGCGCCTCCCAGGGCCCAAGGACAAGTTCCGGCGGCACCTTCTTTTCGCGTCGCTCCGGGTTGGTCGAGGCCATGACCGTCAGGGTCTCCCCGGGGCCGAGGTCCCGTGCCGCTTCTTTGGGAGAAAGGTTGGCGACCGTGGTGACGTCGCCGACCCGGAAGGCCCAGACTTGCTCGTCGAGCAGGACCCGCTCCAGGGGGCCCGGCGTGCCGACCAGGCCGGCTTTTCGTAGCTGGGCCAGCTGGCGCCAGAAGTTCAGCACTGACCCCGGGTCCTGCTCCTGGGTGTCGACATTGTTGGCCAGGTGCTCGCCGATAGGCAGCCAGGGGCGGGCAGAGGCGGCAGTGAACCCGGCGTTCTTGTCTGCCGTCCATGGCATCGGCGTCCGGGCGCGGTCGCGGCTCGGCCGCCCGGGACGGGCCAGGCTCATCTCGTCCAACTGCCGGGTGACGGGCACGTCCACCTCGGCCATGCCCAGTTCGTCGCCGTAGTAGAGCACCAGGGCCCCGGGCAAAGTGGCCAGGAGCAGCAGCGCCGCTCTGATAGCCCGGCCGTCGTTGTCACACCAACGGCTGGGGAACCGGCCCACGTCGTGGTTGGACGCCGTCCACACGGGGGTGGCCCCGGACGGGAGCGCGGCCAGGGTGCCCTCTACGATGGCGGCCAGCTCGAGCGATTTAAATGCCGCCTCCACGAACAGGAAATTGAAAGCCATATGCAGTTCCGGCTTTCCCCGCCCGTAATAGTCCCCGAAACGGTCGGGATCAAACTCCCACGTCTCTCCCAATAACGCCCGTGGGGGGCTGTAACTGTCCGCTATTTGGCGCCAATGCCGGTACACCTCGTGCACCTCTGGGCGGTTGGCGTTGTAAATGGGGCGCAGCCCGCCGCGCTTTATTGCTGGGTGGTCGGTCGGCTCAACGGGGGGGTTGTCCCGCAGCAGGGCGTCCTTGTAAAGCCCGTTCGCCACGTCGATGCGGAACCCCGAGACGCCGCGGTCGAACCAGTACCGGAGGATCCGGTCGAACTCGTCGTGGACACGCCCGTCCCACCAGTTGAGGTCCGGCTGGTCGCGCAGGAAATTGTGCAGGTAGTACTGCCCACTTAACTTGTCGTAGGACCACGCCGAACGGCCCGTGGCCGAAAGCCAGTTGTTGGGCGGGCTGCCGTCGGCTTTGGGGCCGGCCCACACGTAATAGTCGCGGTGGGCGGCCCGCCGGCCCCCGGCGGCGTCCACGAACCAGGGGTGTTCGTTCGAGGTATGGTTCGGCACCAGGTCGAGGAAAATGGCGATGCCCCGGTCAGCCGCCTCCGCGATCAGGCGGTCGAGGTCTTCCAGCGTGCCCAGGTCGGGGTGGACGCCGTAATAATCCGACACGTCGTAACCCCAGTCCTTGTTGGGCGAAGGCATGGTGGGCGACAACCAGATCGCGTCCACACCGAGCCAGCTCAGGTAATCAAGCCTTTCGCGGATCCCTGTCAGGTCGCCGGTGCCGTCGCCGTCCGAGTCGCGCCAGCTGCGCACATATATCTGGTAAACAGTCGCCCCCCGCCACCACCCTGACCTCTCGAGCATTGCGCCAGTCTTCCAGGTGCCACCGGCCGGCCGCAGCTTGCTTCACCCCCGGGAGAGCCGGT